>NZ_DATNPA010000225.1:0-22858 GCF_036703385.1 Allocoleopsis sp.
GCGATCGCATCCAATCAGAACTCGATACTTTAATCACTCCCACCGTTGTTTTAGTCATACCGTTATTATTTGAAGCCGAGATGACTGACTTAGTCACTGAAATCTGGGTGGTTAGCTGTTCCCCTGAACAACAGTTACAACGGATGATGGAACGCGATCAACTTTCCCTCGAACAAGCTCAAGCCCGCATCAATAACCAACTTCCCCTAGAAGAAAAAATTGCTCGTGCGGATGTTGTACTCAATAATTCCTCTACCCTAGAAGATCTGCTTAAACAGGTCGATAAACTAGGATTCGTATGACTAGAGGCACAATAGTTCTGACATTTTAAACGTTTTACAAGTCTATATTTTCGTAAAGTTCTGCAATTTGAATTTGCAACTCAAAGGTACTGAAAGAAAGGGTGACAGTTGGGTCGTCGTATTCTGAAAATAGCCACTGATGAACGGCTGTTTTGACATGATGCTCAACGTGTATGCGGTATTGATCAATCAGCAGATATTCTTGGAAGGTAGGAATTTTACGATAGGCAACAAACTTCTCGCCACGGTCATAATTTTGGGTAGATTTTGATAGCACTTCAGCGATAAAGCAGGGGTTCACCACGGTATCTTTGCGTCCAGTTTGAAGTTCTAAGGGTTTGGGCAGAACCATCACATCGGGGTAAGTATAGAGATTTGCACCGGGAATCCAGAGTCGCTGATCCAGGATAAATACACGGTAGGACTTTCCCCGTAATGCTCCTTTAAGGATAGCCACAAGGTTGCTGGCAATATCATTATGGTCTGGGGTTCCACCCGTCATAGGGACAATTTCTCTATCGCGGTATTCGTTGCGGATTTCGGAGGCGACTTCAAGTTCCAGGTACTCTTCAACGGTGTAGTGTTTTGTCTCAGGTTGAGCAATCATTTCAGTTGTACCTCCAAGGCTTCAAGTTGTTGGTTTATTCAAGTTATGGCTGTCGCGTCATCAGTCTCAATCGCCTGTTTTACTACTGGTTTAGCCATTTCCACTATGACTCAAATTCAACACTTTCATAGATATCTGCTAAACGAATTTCAAAGGGTATCGATGAGAGTGAAATATACGATTCTGTATCGTCATATTCAGTAAAGAGCCATTTGTGGGAGTCTGTTCTGGAGTATTGCTCAACATGAGCAGTATATTGATCGATCAATAAATATTCTTGAAATGTAGGAATGGTACGATATGCTGAAAAATTTTCATCCCTATCGTAGCTTTTGGTTGATTTTGAAAGCACTTCGGCGATCATTACCGGGTTAGTAATCGTATCAGTTCGTCCCTGTTGTCGTTCAAGTGGGCGGGGGACAACCATGACATCCGGGTAGGTGTAAAGCGTGCGCTCGGGAATCCAAAGCCGTTGATCAGCTACAAAAATACTGTACGGTTTCCCTTTCAAACTGACTCTTAAAGCAGCATTGAGAATACTGGCAATTTCATTATGTTCGGGAGTGCCGCCAGTCATAGGGATGATTTCTGCATTGATATACTCATGCCGAATATCTGAATTTACCTCAAAATCGAGATACTCTTCAGGTGTACAGATTTTCTTTGCTTCAGCCTGCATAATCATGTTAGTTTTACCCCCAAGGCTTCAAGTTGCTGGTTTATCCAAGTGGTCGCTTTCTCTTCATCCGTCTCGATCGCCCGTTTCACCTCCCGCCCAAAATTCACCCCATACTCAACCTGAATGCGACTCAGGGGATAGTGCAAGCGATCGCTCAAAACCCGTAAATATAGTTGCCGGATTGCCTCCTCTGGCGTTAGCTTAATCGCTTTTTGACGCACCAAACAAACCGTATAAGGAACCTCACCGTTTTTGGTCACCTTGAGAGTAATCGTCTGCTCTAACTGCTCAATTTCAGCGATCGTAAACGGCGACAGCTTGTAATTTGAGTCCTTGAGGATATCGGCTAATTTCATCAGGGGCTATCAGGTTAGACTCTATTAGTCTAAAGTCCAAAATCTTGAATCACTTCAACTAACTGGTCAATCTCTTCCCGTAGCGTGAAGTAGTGAATACAGGCGCGGACGCAGTCTGGGTCGAGGATGGTTCGGAGCATGAACCCCTTTTGTTCGAGAAACTGAACTAATTGCTTGTGAGAACGTCCATTCGTCAAGACAAACGAAACCAAACCCGCTTGTGGTGGTGAGGTACATAAGCAACGGACAGACTCTAACTGAGATAAACGTTGCCAAAGATATTCACTACCTTGACAAATTTGCTTGTAGCGTTCTTCAGCTGTACCCCATTGCTGATGAGTGGCGATCGCAGCACGCAATCCTGCATACAAGGGGTAAGCTGATGTTGCTACCTCAAACCGCTGTCCATTCGGTTTCCAACCTAGGGGTTTACCGGTTTCATCACTGACGATTCCCCGCCAACCGATGAAGGTCGGGTTAATACTGTCTAAGGCATCGGGTCGGATGTAAAGACCACCTAGACCTTCTGGCCCACACCACCACTTGTGACCTGTAAACGCATAAAAGTCTGCCCCCAATTCAGTCAAATTCAACGGCAGACAACCCACAGACTGCGCCGCATCGACCAAAACTCGGATGATATGAGAACCTGTAGAATAATTTCGGCAGGCATCAACGATGTCTCTAAGGGGTAACACTTGACCCGTATTCCACAGCAGATGACTCAGCACCACCAATCGAGTCCGGGGTCGTAGGTGCTGTGCAATAACGGCTGTTGGGTCTCCCTGATTGAGGGTTTCCAGGATGGGACAGGTGGAGATTTCGATATTAAACCGACGAGCGAGTTCTCGTGCGATCGCGATAACACCTGGATGTTCACAATCTGTCAGAAGTAAGTGGTCGCCCGCTTGCCAATCAATCCCCCACATAGGGATATTGCAACCGACTGTCACATCTTCCGTGAGTGTGATCGATTCTACAGGTGCACCTAATTCTGATGCGATCGCCACTCTCGTTTTCTTGCTTTCTTCCATAATCCAGCTATTCACGCCAGCACAAAATGGGCCATGCAACTGGATATATTCATAAGCTTTTTGGATAGTGTCCAGCGAAGCTTGAGGCAGAGTGCCTTGGCCCCCAAAGTTGAAATACGCTTTATTGGCTAAAGCGGGAAACTGCTGTCGATGGTGTTCAAGCTGCGTTGGTGCAGGGTAGATGCCAGTCATAGAACGAGTCACAAAGAACAAGACATTCCATTTTATCGCTCTGGTCAGTGGTCAGTACTTTCTCCTACACCTGAATGTAACGAGGTATCTAATGATTCAGTGAATAGGCTGAGCTGACACTGAGAGGAGATTCGGTTATGGTAGAAGTTACGTAACGAACTAGACCAGGCTGGCAGCAATTAGTGACCAGATAACAAGGGAGCCAAAATTAGAAAGTATAAGCCTTTCTTCATCAGAGCTTTCTGCCCTGGAGCCTCCTGCCTTCTTGTACTAGTTTGTAAAAAGTGTGCAATAGCGGTCTCTACCAACAACATAACCTAAACGACAGCTTCTGCCTGGATTCAGTCGCGATAGACGAAAAAGGTAAAGTCTTGTCCTGTAGATAATTTGCCAATACTGTTAACCTATCGGCAAATATTCTTGCTGTCGGTACTAACCTTTGCTGGGATCTGGGGAAGACCTTTGCTCAGGTTTCATACTTCTCTGAATGCTGCCGTGCGCCTGCCACTTCTGAGTCTCCGTCTGGCATCGCGCTGGGAATTACTAAAGCCTTACTAATTTATTTAAGGTAATGACCTGATGACCTATTCACCTAATCCAGCTTTTAAATTGGTCAAACAATACTCATCCGCTTAAATGAAGCCATCAGCTCTCCAATAGTGCTGCTCCTGAGCAGCCTACCAAACTTTTATTATGCAGGAATTGTGTGAGGATAACCAGACATGAGTAAAGTATTGCTAGTTGAAGATAATCCCTCTCAGTCGGAGCTGATGAAGGGCTATTTGCGAGAGGGGGGACACACAGTTATTCATATTAACAATGCTAAAGAGGCTTTGAATAAGGCGCTTGAACATAAACCCGATGTAATTGTTACCGATGTAGTAATGCCTGGAATGAGTGGCTTTGAATTATGTCGCCGCATCAAAAATAACCCATCTACCGCTAAAATTCCTATTATAATTTGTTCTTCAAAAGACCAGGAAATTGACCGTTTGTGGGGAATGAAACAAGGGGCTGATACCTACTTGACAAAGCCTTTTTCTAGAGAGCAGCTTGTTCGTGCTGTCAACTTAGCTGTGGTTTGATACCGAAGATGGGGCTTCTGCTAAAAGAGAGCTCAATCCCATTGAGTCACTTCGTTTATTTGTATAGCAGTCGTCAAGGGGATTAGGACAAAGAAAAATACTGAAGCCAAGACCTATCAATCTGTTCTCTTCTGCCTTCTGTCCTCACTAAATCTCCGGTCTGCCTTTTGCTATATGTAGCAGTTCTCGTATCAGTGATTACGCTGACGAATAGCTGCTTAGGATACTTGACCTAACCAGCTATTCTCATCTTATCGAGGCCACCACGTCGGATTGTTTTTCATAAAGTCAATCAAAGCATTGTACCTGGGTGAACCTTTCTCATTGAGAGAGTGCAATGCTCCCCAACTGCCCCATTTGCTTGGCTGTCCCACATCCACAAAGTGGTTAAACAGAGTGCCACCATTTTTCTTCCAGCCATTTAAGAGCATGGTGTAGATGTTGTACATCTCTGGGTGCTTATTAATGGCAATCAGAAATTCGGTTAGTTTCTCATTATCCTGTCCTCCTCCCATCCCGACAATATGACTTCCTCCTTCATAAGCAACGAGTTGTAATCCTTTTTCTTTAGCCACCTTAGAGTGGTATTCAAACAAACTGATCGTATCGGGTATTGTATCGCCGCCTTGGAGTAAGGTACCCTCCCTAAGCTGTTTAAAGGCTTTACCAAACCCGCCATCGGGGTCAGAACGCCAGTTAAGTACGGTATCTAGATTCTCAGGTTGCCCCAAGCTTCCTGAGAAGTAACCAGTAATTGCTAATCCATCAATACCGTGTTTGTAAGGAGGTTCATTACCTTCAGCAACCCACTTCGGTGCATTCAAAACCGACTCTTCTAATCCTTTCCATGCGACCTGAGTACCAATCACACAAAATACGCGATTGGAAGCTTCCTTAAACACCTCTTTCTTCCAGATATCGCACACTTGTGCGGCTCTCATGCCATTGTATTGCATCCAAGCATCCCCAAGATCTTGTCCCCATCTGGCTTTACCCTGCTCACTGGCATAATGAGATTGTTGAAATTGCCAGTTCCACACTTCGTTGGAATACTCTACATAAGCCTTCAATCCTGGATCGAGATGCTTTTTCACATACTCTGCAAAATTTTTGATGTAATCATCCGTTGCCATGTGGGGCATATTAAACCAGGCATCAGCTTTGATTCGATTGGCTAAAGCCACCATGACTTCTATGGGAGCACCGTTGCTTTGCCAGGTGTAATCCGTTAGCTTAGGTCGATCTTCCCAGTTCTTCTGAGTCGAGTTATTCGTTCCCATCCAATCCATGAAGCGCACAGCTTGAAAACCTTTTATTTTTTCAAGCCAGACAGGATTGAAGATTTGGGTAGCAAAAGTTTTCTCGTATTGCTCCGGTACAACTCGGATGTTCCGAATATAATTACCTGTTTTATTGGGGTCTGTTTCAGTAATATGAATAGAAATTCCTGCGCCTCCTCCGGCCACGTTAATGACATCTCTACCCGGCTTGGATTCCTCTTCAATCTTCTTAGATTCAAACTCGTAGATCAGCTTTCCTTCTCCGTCGTACAGAACGACATACCGACCTGTAGGAAATGCTCCTGGAATGTCTCTGTAGAGTAAGGTACCAACGCGAGTGTAGCTGGCTCCGCTTCCAGGCTGCGGCAAAGACTTCACCCAACCCTGCTCATCTAAATCAAGTTTGACTTCAGCATTGCTGTCTCCTTTACCCTCACAAGATGGGTCTCCATAAGCACAGCTTGTGTACCAAGGTCTTGCTGTTCGGAAAGCGTCTAAAAAAGGGAGTTGGGTTGAATAGTCAGCCAACCCATTTAGCCCCATGCCTAATGAGCGATTAGTCATCAGGTTCTTGGGTAGGGTAGCAGCTTGAGTGGATGTTACAGAGGGAGGGGGATTGAGTGCATTGGATTCAGGCTTGACTTGTGCCAGCTTACTCCAGATGGGAGGACCTGCCAGTGCTAGAAACAGGGCAATACCAAACAACACCAAAAGTTTGGAAACCTTTTTGTAAGTCATAAGAAAACTGTCAATGAGCTCCTACAATACTAAGAATTGGGGACTAGAGACTGGGAACTGGAAACGATAGATATTTATCCTTGTGTGGTGTTTCCAGTTCATAGCCGTCTAACGGGTCAAGCGGCAGACCTCTCCTCTATTGTGTCCTTAGCTTTCTGGCAACCGCCAGAGGCTCCTTTTGGAGAAGTATAGGAGATGAACTACCTCGGACTCCGTAAGAACTACGTCCGAGGTTTCTGTCGCTTCAGCGAGGAAATTTGCTTCCCCAATCCCGTATGACGAGGGATGGAAGTAGGGATTTCCTCTCCACGATTGAGGACGTTAGTCCCTAACGCCCATGACAGCATAACCATTGCTGCGGCGATATCCCTGTCATAAGTTGCACCGCATTCTGAGCAATGATGAACACGCTCAGATAGGTCTTTTTTCCGTTGATGACCACAGTCAGGACAGGTTTGAGAAGGCTTTACCTTTTTGGTAGGAACGAGAACCATAAATCCACCCGCTTCTTGCAGTTTGTACTCAATAGCCTTGGTCAGATTTCCAATCCCTACATCCAGCATTGAACGGTTCAATCCCGTTTTCTGAGCCTTCCTTTTACTACCCTTTTTCGCCTTCTTGGTCATTCCTTTTAGATTCAGCTCTTCAGTTGCTATCAGGCTATTACCGCTTACTAACTGGCTCGCAACCTTATGCGTCCAATCTTGTCTTTGATTGGTCACTTTGCGCTGAAGTCTAGAGACTTTCTTAGACGCTTTCTTCCATCGTTTTGATGCCTTAATCTTCCTCTTGAAATTAGGCGCTTTTTTGCGGCGCTTTTGTTTAGATGCAATCTTTATTTTTTCGGCTGATTGGCGCTGAAACCGAGGGTTATCTATCACCGTGCCGTCACTCATAGCGGCGGCGTGGTATGTACCAAAATCAATGCCAATTGCTCCATCACCCGTTTCTCTAACTGGAGTGCATTCCACTGTAATGGACGCATACCAACAACCGTTGCGATAGACAATCGTGCAAGTTGTAGGCTTCCCCCAAGTTCTAGCTTTTCCTCTCATCCGGATACTGACTTTGAGGTCGGTCAATTCAAGGCAGCCATTATCGCCAGTTGTATGCACTTTCCATCCTGACGTAGCAGGATAAGTCCATCCTGAATAATGCCTGATTGACTTGAATTTAGGTTTTCCTCTCAGTCCTTTGAAGAAGGATTGGTAAGCTAGGTCAACTCGCTTGAGAGTAGCTTGTAATGTCTGTGAGCCTAGGTGTTTATACTCCGTCCATACTTCTTTGAACGCTGGCAACGAATTTTGTTGTTCATAGTACGAAACACTATGACCATATCGCTCATATTGAACTCTACGATTAGCTATTGCTGCATTGTAAAGCTCTTTATGCATCCGACGCGCCCAACTCAATTTATGAGCCGCTTTCGGTTTAGGATATAAGCGAAATGTTACTCGCCTCGTTACCAACTTCAATCACCTCCTTTTCTAATACTAAATAATGATAATTTTATCAGGATTTCGCACTTTTAATCTACAGGGCTGACCGCGCTTTCATCCCCACACGGAAGAGTTAAGGTTCTGTGATTGGCAATCTCTGTGACTCAGAAGACAATCCCGATGTGAGAGGGCTAATTAGACCGTTCGCTGTACCGAAGAGATTGATGGGATTTCTGCCATCGGTAATTAATACACTCTGAATGCCCAGCGCTTCTAAAAGTCTAGCTTGCATTTCAGGACCCGCTTGAGCGATCGCTTTTATTGTTTCTGAACCCATCGCTTCAATTCTCTGCCGAAATTCAGCACTGTTAATTTGGGACATCGCTGTCGCTTTTTCAATTTCTAGGGCACTGAGAGCCTGTTGATGGGCTAATTCAGCTTCCTGACGTGCTCTAAGTTGAGCTAACTCGGCTTCATCTCGAATTCGAGCCGCCTCTGCTTCTTGTTGGGCTGAATTCACCGTTATTTCGCCTTGAATTCGAGCCGCTTGAGCCTTCGCCCTGGCTTCTGCCGTCGCTTGACCGGTTGCCTCGATCGCCGCGTTTTCAGCTTGCAATTCTAGCAATTTTTTACGTTCAGCTTCCGCCGCACCGCGATCGACAATGACTTGCCTCTCCAGTCTGGCTTTTGCCGCTTGCTCAATGCGTTCCGCATCCTGCCGTGCGGCAGCTTCTTGAGCATCTGTGGTAATTTGGATGGCAATTTGTACCGACTTTTGTAAACTTTCTAACGTGCGTTCATCCACTGGCTCCACGGATTGAATGTCAATGTTGGTAATTACCAAATTATTCGTTCTAATTCGGAACTCATCTCGAATCCGACCTTCTTCATCTATCCCAAACACCGCTTGACGAATAATCCGAGCCGAGTTGCGATGAAATTCATCAAATTTTTCACCCGCTACAGCACCCCGCACACGAGAGGCAATTGCCTTACAAGCGTCCCCCACAAAATCAGGCACTTGAAACATTTTGACCGCCGCTTGTTCATCGTGCCGATCTACATCAAAGTACCAGTTATACGAGAGTTGAATCTGAAGTCTGGCATGATCGGACGTCTCTACCGTAAAGATATCCGTCATAAAATCTGGGCCTAATAATAAGGCTAAGGACTTAATCGCATTAGGTCGCTTCGGTTTGCCACCAGACAAACTCAACACCGTAAATGCTTCATCCGGCCCAAGCATGACTAAGTCTGGGCCAAATACCGTTCGTGCTGTGCGATCTTTATAGTCATGAATTTGCACGGCTGCATTTTGAGGAACATGAAAAACAACCGCTTTGGTTTTATCCCGTTCAAATATCGGTTGATTAATTCCTGCTATTTGACTGGACTCATGCCCCCCAGTCAGATGGCGATGTCGATTAGTTAATGGGTCATTTTTTTGCGTGATCAGTTCCTCAACGACCGATGCAAGTTGTTTTTCCCAAAGTTCTTCATAGGGACTGAGCATATAAGCCATTGGGCCACTCACTAATTTGAGTTCCCCCGTTTGAATGTCCCGCACATAAATTCCTTCATTCTTATCTAAGGGAATGGCTTTACGTCTCTCAACCACTTCCACTTCCACGCGGGGGATATAATCTCTTGGCCCTGTAATCATCCACAAGTCACCTGGGTGATACTCAATTAGGCCATCTCCATCACCTTCATTAAACGCTTCTCTGGCACGGAGTAAAAGGGCTTCCTGCTCACCCAAAACGTAGACATTTTGAATGCCATTTTCCAGAAACTCACCCGGATGCAAGAAAAAGGAAGTTCTCCCCTGACGAACTTCTCGCATTCCGAGCTGAGGTTTGCCGAAGGCATCGATGGGATTGACCAGAATACACCATTCCCGATCGCCCAGGGTGGTAATTTCAACTTCTCCCACTACCTGTTCATACACATCCGGAATGTGTATCTCTGTATCTTCAAACGTGACTAACCATTCATCTCCGGCTTTGCGTTGCCGACTAAAAATGTCCTGGAACGTGCGTTTGGCTCGAAGATGCAAGGCTTTGCGCTCCGTTAACACGTAGGCATTAATAATGCCAACCACTTCT
Source organism: Allocoleopsis sp. (assembly GCF_036703385.1). Lineage (NCBI taxonomy): Bacteria > Bacillati > Cyanobacteriota > Cyanophyceae > Coleofasciculales > Coleofasciculaceae > Allocoleopsis > Allocoleopsis sp. The sequence continues at coordinate 9,818 of NZ_DATNPA010000225.1, forward strand.
TCATCGACCCCAGGTAAATAGGCTCCTTCTTCCCTCACCAGCCACTCTTCACCGGCTCGGCGTCTATTGCCTTGGCGATCGATACAATTTTGGCGTGCCAGCAACCGTAAGGCTTGGTTGGGTTTAATCACCCTCGTGGTAACCGTCTCTACGACTTCTTCTTCCACACGGGGAATATAAGTCCCTGGCCCTTCAAATAGCCACTCATCGCCGGCTACACGGTTAAGGGTTTGGGTTTGTTCAGCACTCCCTGGCTCACGGGGGGTGAGGGTAACCGTGAAATCCCGAATCGCTTTGAGACGTAGAGCTTGATGTCTCTCAACGACTTGGAGTTGGGTAATCTCTCCTATCAGTTCTTCGTCTGGGTAGAGGGGAAAAGGCTCTTGGGCAAAGCGAATTTCGCGATCGCCATAGCACAGTTTAATCTGACCATGCTCATCTGCGATCGGTTGACCTGACTCATCCCGAAGCACCGGATTCTCAACGATACAATAATACCGAGGCGGCACCACAATCATCGGTTCTGGTTTTAAAATCAGTCGTTCATGGTCACGCAGAGTAATGGTTTGAGGGCCAACCTCTAGTCGGGTGACACCCGTGTTGTTATCGAGAATGTGAATAAATTGTTGGGGCTTGAGGCGAATTACACCACTAGAAGACCCTGGGAATTCGGTTTTACTTTCAGTTTTACGCTCAGTTGTATTCATTTTTTGTTCTTAACAAGACTTTATAAACTAACAATGCCTAATCAACAGGGCATCAATTCACAGCCACCTCCTAGTGCAGCGTGGCCTAAATAACTATCCAGTAGAAAAAGGTTAAAAAGCTTACTGTACAAACTTTCTTGCCTTCTGCCTTCTGCCTCCTGCCTCCTGTCTACTTAAGAAGGAGAACGCTACGCGAACTGCATTCTTGCACTAGTTTTCCTTACATCCGTGCCATAGTGAGATTTTGAGGAGGGATTTGTTGACTCAGTTTTAGCTTAGTTGCTTGTAATCTGCCAAGAGCAAGCGCCTCTTCTCTCCTGGAACGGTTATTGTAAATTGAGTTCCCTGGTTGCAATCAGTTCATTAATAATTAATTAGATGACAAACGCTATACAATCTTTTATGAACCAGGGCAATAGATTTAATTCAATTTCGGCTATCTTGTAATTTAACTACCTTTTTTAGCTTTCAACGCCTTAAGCCCCACGCTCTCCCGTAGGGGAGCGTTGGGTACGTCACCACTTAACCCTAAAAAGAGCTGATTGAGCTTTGCTGGTGTAGCATCCCATAGCAAGTTAGCCTTATCGGTCACCCAAGGCAATTTACCTCCTAAGTATGAGGTATTGCAGCCAGAGATAGCGCCAAAGTGGTAGGCATAGACATCATTACAGCTAGAATCGATAAACTTCCAAAAAAGATTTTTCAACATTGCTCTTCCTGCTAGAAAGCGTTGACCAATCTTAACTTTCAAAGCGGCGATTAACTACACTGTATAGCTTCCAGGCACTTTGCTCTCAACTTTAGAGAGAGTCGTCCCCAACTTAAGCAATATTAGCTTGAACCAACAGCCGCTTAAGTTGAGATAGAGCACGTCTTGATTCAGCCATTGTATGTAGGTCGATTCAGTAGAATTACGGATATTGTTAAGAACAAATTAAACTATCGTGGAAATTACCTAGATTCACACGGTAGGTAATGCCTGAGCAAGACCGTAGAAATACGGTTAGCCAAATCTGAGCGCATCTCCTGTATCTCCGTCAGACTCACAGCTTGAGTGCATCTCCACAAACCTTAAACGACTTGCTCCTCCATTTCGGCAGAACTTAGTGTTAGTCAAAGAAAAAGGTGAGAATTCACGGTCTCTACAAGTAAGCTATTGGATGTACCAACGACTCAATGAGTCACTCGATTTGGGCTCGGTGATAGCAAAACAGGCGCGATAGCTTCCTGGTTTGAAAAAAGCCGTTCAAAACTCAGGAAGCAAAGCAGTAGCTCCGAAGGAGCTGCTTCGCTATCAATATGGGGATTTTATCGACCCACCTAACTCAAATTTCACGCTTCTTCAAACATTGAAGGCAGATTCAAACGCTGCTCAGGAGTTCAGAAGTACATCTAAGAGCAACTTCTGAAGTGCTTTGCTTCCTCAAATCATTGGTTGAATGGTTATCCCAGCCACTGAACTAGGGCATCTAATCGATGTCTGAACAAGTGTGTTGAGCTTTCTTGAAGAGTGATAATTAGGCGAATTCCTGCCTTGCATGGATTGAGAGAGTTGAGTTCTCTCAAAAAATCCAGATAGAGAATCAATTTCAAGGAGTTACTCTCAAAAAATCACATCATGACAGGAATAGAATTGCCATCTGTAGTGCCAACATCTTCACCTAATCTTTCTCAGGCCAAAAGGCGCAAATCCTTATCCCTAGGATGGTTTGATAACTTACCTGTTAAAGGCAAGCAACTCACGGGTTTGTTTACCTCTGAGGTGATCTCAATCGTCGGACTGGTGGGTGTGGGGGCTGTGTTGATTGTGGCAGCGGGGCGCACTCAATTGGTTCGGCAAGCGGAGTCGGAATTAGCGGTCGCCCAGATCAACTACGACTTTAAAATCAACCAGATGGAGTCTAGCTTCCGCGCTCAATCGGACAATGCCGCGATTATTACAGCCGCGATCGCTCATTCTCAAAATAAACCCTTGACTCCGGAACTTCGGGGTCAAATCAAGCAGATTCTGCAAAATGAGACTAAGGCGAGCAATATAGAATATGCCACACTAGTGGGCAAAGATCGGCGGATTATTGTTAATGCAAATGCTGACCGGACTGGGGAAACCTTCGATCCAAACAACCTAGTCAGTCAAGTCCTGAGCAATTCTAAGCCACTTCAAGCCAGTCAAATTCTGAGTGGGTCGGACTTATCTAAAGAGTCCCCGTCCCTCGCTCAGGGTTTTGCCAACCAAGATGCCCTCATCCGTTACACGATTACACCCGTGAAAGACCCGAAAACGGGCACTGTTGTTGGAACCCTCGTTTCCGGAGACATTGTGAATGGGAAGTTGCCGATTGTGGAAAACACCGTGGAAGCGTTTGGAGGGGGCTACAGTGCGGTTTATTTCCGTCAGCCTTCTGGGAAACTCGCCTTAGCAACCGGTTTAGACCAAGGTACCACCAAAGATTTGGCGCAAGCGAAACCCAATGTTCCCCTGCTCGATTCCTCCTTGCTAGAGAAAGCCGTTGCCACTCCGAACCAGGTGCTTACTGGACGAGCCGTTGCAGGAACACAAAGCTACACAGTAGCAGCTAAAGCCCTCAGCGATGTCAACGGCAAGCCTGTTGCGGTGTTGGTTCGGGGAACAGAAGAAAACGCTTTAAATAAACTCCTCGGCGATAGCCTACTGCTCCAGCTAGCCGTGTCCGCCCTGACATTAGCGGTGGATGTGGGGTTAGCGGTGTTACTAGGACGAACCATTGCTCAACCGATCAAGCGGCTACAGCAAACGACCCAAAGATTTGCGCGGGGCGATCGCCAAGTGCGTGCGAATGCTCTGACGAACGATGAAGTGGGCCAACTTGCCTATACGTTTAATGAATTGGCAGACAGCATTGTTTTAAATGAAAGAGTTCTGGAACAACAGGCTCGTGATCAAAAAGCTGAAGCCGATCGAGCCCAAGCCTTTGCCGACTTGACCAGTCAGCTCTATAAATCGCTCAATGTTGCAGATATCCTCAAAACCTTAGTTGATGGCGTCCGTAGCCTCCTGCAAGCAGACCGCGTGCTGATCTATTTCTTCAAGGAAGGCTACCAGAGTGGGACAGTCACAGCAGAATCGGCGGTACCCGGTTGGATTAAAGCGATCGATCTAGTCCGATATAACCTATTTGAACCACAGGACATCCAACAATTCCAAACGGGACACGTTGTGGTTTGCAATAACATCCGTGAAGGGGGCTATAGGGCTCACCACTTTGATAGTCTCGAATACCTTCAAGTCAAGGCCAATATGATTGCGCCCCTGTTTTTAGACAACGAACTCTTGGGTTTAGTGTGTGTTCACCAGTGTTCTGAACCCCGAAACTGGCAGCCACAGGAAATCACGTTATTCAAACAGGCAGCGGCTCAGACCAACCTAGCTCTCCAGCAAGCCCATCTGATTGAACAATTAAAACGCGCACGCCAAGAAGCAGAAGCCGGGCGACAGAAAGCGCTCGAGTTTGCACAGGTCGAACAGGCTCGCCAAGTTGCCGAATTGGCCTCACTTGAGCAACGTCAGCAAAAAGAAGAACTTCAGCGCCAGGTACTCGACCTGCTCCAGGATATCGAAGGTTCAGCTGATGGAGACTTTACGGTTCGAGCCAACGTGACAGAGGGAACAATTGGTACCGTTGCAGACTTTTTTAATGCGATCGTTGAGAATCTGCGGCAGATTGTTCGGCAGGTCAAACAAACGGCTATTCAAGTCAACATGGCTCTCCAAGCCGATGAACAGTCTGTCGAGCAACTCTCCCTAGCTGCACTCAAGCAAGCCGATGAAATTAGTCACAGCTTAGAGTCTATCCTGGCGATGACCTCCTCCATTCAAGTCGTGGCAGAGAATGCTCGCCAAGCGGCAGCCGTGACCCGCGTTGCCTCCACCGCCGCAGAAACTGGTGGAAAGGCGATCGATGCCACGGTGAACAATATTGTGAATTTGCGAGAGAGGGTCGTTGAAACGACGAATAAGGCAAAAGTTTTGGACGAGTCCTCCAAACAGATTGCCAAAGTCGTGAATCTGGTTCAAGAAATCTCCCTAAAGACTAACTTGCTGGCGATCAATGCTGGACTAGAGGCCAGCCGTGCAGGTGCAGAGGGTGAAGGCTTCCGAGTCGTTGCCGATCAGATTGGCAGACTCGCCAAGCAATCGGTGAGTGCAACCCAAGAAATCGAAGAAGTCCTCGAAGTGATTCAGCAGAACACCAAAGGAGTGGTCGAGGCGATGGAAGAGGGTCGAAACCAAGTGATTAATAGTACTGAAATGATTTTAGATGTTAGACAGAGTCTAGAGGAAATATTTGAGGTTTCACATCAAATTGATGGATTAGTGCAATCCATTTCCGACGCCACTGTCTCACAAGCCCAAACTTCTCAGATTGTGACAGCGCTGATGCAAGAAATTGCCCAAATTTCTCAAGAAACGTCCGATTCCTCTCTGCAAGTTTCCAGCTCACTGCGACAAACTGTGGAGGTGGCTCAACACTTGCAGCAATCAGTTGGTCGCTTCAAAATTGGCTCTTTTGAGGATGGACTCTTGGAAGGTTGAACGTTGAAGGTTGCGTTGATTCAATGACCTTCAATCATAGCCACTTACCATCTGCAATTCTTCACCTATAACTAACAATCAATCAGCCTAAAATCATGATGAACGCCACTTACAATCCTTACCTTGTCGTCTTTTCCGCATTCATTGCGGTGCTGGCTTCTTATACAGCGCTTGAGCTTTCGAGCCGAGTCACCGCTGCCAAAGGAGCCACTGGTAAACTCTGGTTGATGGGGGGAGCGATCGCTATGGGAACAGGGATTTGGTCGATGCACTTCATTGCCATGCTGGCTTTTTCCATCCCACTATTCATTAGCTATAATCTGGGGATTGTTTTCGTCTCACTGATTGCCGCTATCTTGGCATCTGCACAGGCTCTATTCATCATCGGTCGCCCGAAGCCAAGTCCAGTGGTTTTACTAGCCGGTAGCAGCATCATGGGGATTGGCATTGCCCTGATGCATTATACCGGTATGGCTGCCATGCAAATGCCCGCGATGGTGCATTACAAACCTGGTCTATTTTTGCTCTCGGTTGTGATTGCGATCGTCGTATCGTTCGTTGCTTTAAAACTGTCGATTCAATTTCGGGAAGAGGCTTGGGTGGGGCGTAGATGGTTAAAATCTGCTACCGCGTGCATTATGGGTGGGGCGGTGCTTTCAATGCATTACACAGGAATGGCGGCAGCCATGTTCAAACCCGATATTTCCAAGTTAGTTCAAGCGGCAGGTTTAGACAATTTATCCCTGGCTTATATTGTTTGCCTTTTCACACTTCTCATCCTGAGTTTAACCCTGGCTACTATTTATATCAATTCTGGGCCTAAAAGTTTGCTGGATTAATTGCCATCTCCGGACAGTGGATTTGAGTGTTGAAACTGTAAATAGACGCAGATGATTGAAGATTACGATAGCCTCTAGGAGGGAATCTCTTGCTTAAGTCCACTCCACTGCTTCAAAACACCTCAGCCGCTGGCATGGTCAAGCTTTGGGCACAGCGCTATGTCCCCGACTTATCAATTCTGTCTGCAAATCAAGGTCAATTCAATGTCTCTGAGGTGATTCAAGCAGCATCCCTAGAGGGGCGAACTCAAACCGTTGGCAAGCTTCAGCGTCTACTCCAAACCAGTTGCGAATTAGCGGGTATCAAAACGAATATTCTCTTTTCTTACATTCCCAATGTCGTCAATCTATCGGAGGCTGGAAACATTGCCCGGTCAGCCGTGCGAGTTTATGAGAAGGTACTGGACATTTATCAGCAGCAGTCGTCTCCCATCGTTGCACAAGAGGCCCAACTCCAGGCTGGGGAAGCCCTGCCTCAATGGGTGAGACAAGCGATCGAGCTACCCGATATTCAACAGTTGGCTCTTAAGCTTGAACCTGAATTACTCCAACTTCAGGAACAACATCTATTGACTCAGGATCAGCGCAGTCGTGGCTTTCTCTCCACCCACTTTCATTTGAGTACGAAACAAATTCTCAATCGACTCACACTACCTGAGCAAGTCTTGCTTAGCCCCTACTTCAAGTTTATCGAAGAGCAAGTTTGCATCCCCTGGCAGCGAGTATGCGCCGCTGCGGCGCAGCATCCAGGGGACTCCCCGACTCTGGCACTCGTGGAGCAACTACTACCACAAGCAGAAGAAATCGCGTTAGCCGTCTACCACCGCTGTGTGGAACAGTATCCCCATTATCAAAGCTATCGGGGAAACCTCAGCGAATCGGGGGTTGCTGCCTCTACCCTCCGAGACTTGAATATGTTCCAAGGCTATCTCTGGCTGTGTGTACTGGAAAAGAGCCTGGATGCAGTGGAGCAGGAATTGCTGCCTTTGTGCCAGATGGTTTTTCCTAGTGTGGAAGTCAAAGGAGAATTCGTCGAATCGATATTACAGTTGTTATTCGAGACGATTTTAACCCGTGTGGATTCTGAACAAAAATTTTGGGTAAAGTCTTATACTTTGGCGATACAGCAGATCTTTACTAATTTTGAGGCCAACCTGAAATAGACCTTTCCGGAAATTAGGGCGAAACTCTTGCTCGGTCTGCATTGAATCTTAATTTCCGGATAAGTCTATTGTGTTTTTTTGCGGAGGCTTACTGATGAGTCTTTGTCTGTCAGTAAAAATTTTATGACCACTTTGCAAGTCAATAGAGTGAGAAAAAATTGCTTTTATAGTTAACCAAAGTACCTAACAGAAGGAGGATAAAGATGCGAATCTTATTGCTATCGAACGCTTACAATAGTTTGACGCAACGCATCCATGTAGAGCTTGCTTATCAGGGTCACAACGTTTCTGTTGAACTCACTTTGAATACTCAAGTTATGGCTGAAGCGGTTGAGCTATACCAGCCCAATTTGATTATTGCCTCTTTCGTAAAAATGGCAATCCCTGAAGTAATTTGGCGTCGCTATATCTGTATCATTATCCATCCTGGAATTAAAGGCGATCGAGGCCCATCTTCTCTAGATTGGGCTATCCTGACTGATGCAGAAGAGTGGGGTGTAACGGCATTACAAGCAACGGGAGAAATGGATGCGGGTGATATCTGGTCATCCGTTAATTTCAAGATGCCATCCCGGAGTAAAAGTTCTGTGTATAGAACTGAAGTGGCTGAGGCCGCAATCCAGGCTATTTTAGAAACAATTGAACGTTTTGAAAGCGGACATTTTATTCCTGAGCCGTTGGATTATAGCCGAGAGGATGTTAAGGGTTGTCTACGTCCATACATGAAACAAGAGGTGAGAGGCATTGATTGGGCTTCAGACTCAGCCTCTACAATTGTTAAAAAAATTCGTGCTGCTGATAGTCAACCCGGTGTACTCGATACAATCGACGGAGAAGCTTATTACCTATATGGCGCACATCAAGAAGATACGTTGAAAGGAACTCCCGGTGAAATTATTGCTCAACAACATGGTGCGATTTGTCGGGCAACAGTCGATGGTGCTGTTTGGATATCCCATCTTAAACAGAAAAAACGAGGAGAGCAATCGTTTTTCAAATTGCCCGCAGCGATGGTGTTAAGTGAGTCTTTAAAAGATATTCCCGAATTAACTCGGTCTCTAAAACTTTCTTCCACTTGCAAAACTTATAAGGAAATATGGTACGAAGAGAAGAACGATGTAGGATATCTACATTTTGACTTCTATAATGGTGCCATGAGTGCTGACCAGTGTAATCGCTTGAAGACAGCTTTTCTTAATGTCTGCACTCATCCAACCAAAGTGATTGTTTTAATGGGAGGACAAGATTTTTGGTCAAATGGAATTCATTTGAATATGATTGAAGCGTCAGAAAATCCTGCTGATGAATCTTGGCGTAATATCAATGCTATGAATGACCTTGTTCTGTCAATTTTGACTGCAACAACCCATTTAGTCCTTGCTGCAATGCAAGGAAATGCAGCAGCCGGGGGCGTTATGTTAGCTTTAGCGGCGGATCAAGTTTATGCCCGCCGTGGTATTGTTTTGAATCCCCACTACAAACGGATGGGATTGTACGGTTCGGAGTATTGGACTTATTCACTCCCTAAGCGTGTCGGTCATAAAAAAGCGCTGGAACTGACCAATAATTGCCTACCGATGAGTACAAAAGTTGCTCAAGAAATAGGACTCATTGATGATTGCTTTGGTCAGAGTATCGTTAGTTTTCGGCAGCAGATTGAGGCGATCGCCCAAGGTATGGCTCAAAGTCCAGATTACGAGCATAGATTGGCTTTGAAGAGAGAGATGCGACTCACAGATGAGCGCTGTAAACCTCTCGAAGATTATAGAAAAGAAGAATTGGAGCAAATGAAACTAAATTTCTATAGCTCCGAGCAAAGTTATCATGTTGCTCGTCGTAATTTTGTTTATAAAATTACTCCTTCAGAGACTCCCCTACACTTAGCAAAGCATCGCCAATTTAGTCACCCATCAGAAAAGTGCGCGGTCGTTTTGCCGAATGCAAAAACTTCGCAGAAGAGTACACTAGGCTTTCTTCATAGGTGAGCATAAATATCAGATTTTGTTGCTTGGAATCGGGTCAGTTTTTTCTGCTCAATCCCTAGCAATTTTTATTGCACCCGTTGTAATGTTGCTCGAGTTGGGTCGAGAATTTTCTGACCGAGACCAGGGAATTTAACAGCAATACTGATTTTATTCCCCGAACCAAAAATGTGGGTGACTTCGCCTGTCCCAAAGGTATCGTGAATTAGCAACTCCCCAACTCTCCAATCCTGGGACTGTTTGGTTGAGCGTTTGGTTTGGGTTGAAGGTTGCTCTTGAGCCGGTTGAAGGTTGTTTTCTGAACCTTCAACCTTCAACTTTCCAACTTTCAACTCCTTAACCTTCAATTTATGGGTGCTGCTGACTAAGTCTTTAGGTAATTCCTCAAGAAACTGCGATCGCACAGCGGGTTCTCGATTCCCATACAGGCGTCTCTCACGCGCATGGGAGAGAAATAGCTGTTCCTGAGCACGGGTAATTCCTACATAACAAAGACGGCGTTCTTCTTCCAAAGAAGCCGGGTCATCCATTGAGCGATAGTTGGGAAATAGCCCCTGTTCTAACCCGACCAAAAAGACAACCGGAAACTCCAATCCTTTTGCCGAGTGCAGCGTCATCAAAGATACAGTTTTTTGTCCATCTTTTAAGTCATCCAAGTCAGAAGCAAGGGAAGCATTCGCCAAGAAACCTTCTAAACTTGTGTCTTCGTTTTCTTCCTGAAATTGGAGGACAGCGTTATAAAGTTCAGAGATGTTTTCCAACCGATTTTCGGCTTCATCAGTCCCTTGTTTGGTCAAGTCTTCAATATAACCCGACTCTTCCATAATTCCCTTGACAATTTCAGCCGCTGTAAGATTCTCGATTTGCTGCTGCCACCGCTGAATAATTTCGGCAAAGCTGTTGACTCCCTTGGCTGAACGTCCTGCGAGAGTACTCACTGAAGTTTGGTCGCTGAGAATTTCCCACAGCGATATATTTAATTCTTGAGCAGCCCCCAGCAGTCGGTCAATAGTGGCTTGACCGATGCCGCGTCGAGGGGTGTTAATGATGCGTAGGAGGCTGACGGTATCATCTGGATTTGCGATCGCTCTTAAATAAGCCAGAGAATCTTTAATTTCTTTGCGATCGTAGAACTTCAGCCCACCCACAATAACATAAGGAACTTTACCCCGCAGGGCATCCTCAAACGGGCGAGATTGGGCATTCGTGCGGTAAAGGATCGCAAAACTTCCCCAGTCGAGTTCTGGGTACTGTTGCTCCATTCGCCGGATTTGATTGATTACAAAGTGCGCTTCTTCTACCTCATCATCTGCTTTGTGAACATAAATCTGTTCCCCTAACCCGCGTGTAGGTCTTAGTACTTTATCGATACGCTGGGTATTATTTTCAATCAGGTAATTAGCCGCTTGGAGAATGTTTTCCCTAGAGCGATAATTTTCCTCCAATTTCACCATCGTGCGGGTATCTTCATCGGGTAATCCATCTCCAAAATCTTGCTGAAATTCCAATAATATGGTAAAATCAGCCATCCTAAATGAATAGATGGATTGGTCGGCGTCACCCACTACAAAAATTGAGCGATCTTTCCAATTCCATTCACTTTTCTGTGTCTCTCCATTCGTGCTTAATAGGCGAATTAAGTCATATTGAATCCGGTTCGTGTCCTGGTATTCATCCACCAAAATATGACGGAATTGCTGATGCCAATAGCCCAAGACGGTTTCATTCTGTTGAAATAGTTTAACTGGGACTAAAATCAAGTCATCAAAGTCGAGGGCGTTGTTGCTAGCTAGCTGGTTTTGGTAATGGCTATAGACTTCGGCAATCACTCGCCCCTTATAACCAGTTTGCTCTTTCTCAACATCTTGGGGAGATAAGCCCTGATTTTTGGCATTACTGATGGCGTAGCGGACTTTCCGGGGGTCAAATTTTTTGTCATCCAAGTTTAATTGTTTGGTGACGATGTTTTTGACGAGACTTTGGGCATCGGATTCATCAAAGATGGAAAAGTTCCGGTTCCACTGATGTTTTTGTTCGTCTTGATATTTATTGACATCGAGGCGGAGAATCCGAGCAAAGAGGCTGTGGAAGGTACCAATCCACAACGGTTTGATATATTTTTTGTAAACGCGCGATCGCAACTGGGTTTGTTCTTCCTCTGACAGTAATTCCAGTCGTTGCCCGTGTTTTGAAAGCGCCATCTGCTGAGCAAATATCGTCTCAATGCGGGTTTTCATCTCCCGTGCCGCTTTGTTGGTAAAAGTTACCGCCAGGATGTTTTCGGGATTGACCTTGTGAGTGAGAATGAGATTGGCGATTCGATAGGTTAGTGCCCTCGTCTTGCCGGAACCTGCGCCAGCAACCACCAGCAAGGGGCCACAGAAATGTTCGACGGCACGACGTTGAGAGGGGTTGAGGTGGCTGAGGAAGTCAGTGGTTTGAGTCATGACGGCGTGAGGGGACAGGGCGAGGTCTTAGCAAGAGAGTCTATTCTAGTCAAGGGTATCGTATCTTGGTAGCAGACTGTAGGGGTAAGATGCGATTAGCTGAAGCTACTGTTGTGAGGGGGCGATCGCAGAATTTGTAGAGTTGTAGGGTGGGTTACGGCTACGCCTAACCCACCAAAGTTTAGAGATGGTACGTTACGCTGTCGCTAACGTACCCTACGAACTGCAAATTCCAGTCTGTTGGCAATTGGTTAGCATTTAGTCTTGCTGCGTCTCCTCCGGAATAGCCTGCAATCCTTTTGAATTGAGATTTAGGAAAGTATATAAGTCCACTGATGCTCATTTACTTTGCAGCACCCCTATTTTCACAAGCCGAATGCCGCTTTAACCAGTGCCTCACTGAGAAACTGGAGGTGCTTGGTTATCAAGTGTTCTTGCCACAGCGCGATGGTGTAGAGCGTGATAAGCCACCTTATGACAAGATGACAAAAGAAGAACGCAGATCGGCAATGTTTCAGCTTGATACAACAAAAATCATGGAATCTGATGTGTTTTTGTTTGTACTAGATGGTCGTGTACCTGATGAGGGAGCCTGTGTAGAACTTGGGGTAGCCTATACCCACAAGAAATTTCAGCATCCCAACAAATTTCTCATTGGTTTGCATACTGATGCTCGCTCTGCATTTATAGGCTCAAAACTCAATCCGATGATACGTGTCCCTTTGGAGTACATTGCACCAACTGAAAGACAATTATTGCAAGTATTAAAGCATTATCGGAATTTCCAAACCCTAGCTGATTTTGTAGAGGAGGGTTAGCAAATGTTAACATCGCTGCATAACCAGCGCAAGGCTTATACTTTCTACTTTTGGCTCCGTTGTTAACTGGTTACTTATTTCTGCCGCGCTGCACTTAGTCATTCTTGTTACTCTTAAATCCAAGGGAACTTAGCAACTCATTCCACCGCTCAACAGGCAAGCTACCTCCCGATGCACTATCATGTCCATGACCGTAGCTTCCTTCTCCTGGCGACAAGTCCACGTTTTGTAAAAAGTCCAGCACATTGATTCCCGATGCAGTTCTTACACTGAAGTTGACTCGCTCTAAGGTATATCCCTCATTCGCCACCATGACGATATACTTGGGCAATCGAGTGCGCCAGCTTTGGGCAATCAGTGGGTGGATTTGACACGCTGAGTTGATACGCACCAAGGCGACATTGCCAGAAAAGACGGGTGCGGCTTTCTTGGCTTGTTCCATCGCCGCCTGCACTTCCTTCCGCGCTTCCCTTAATTGTTCGACTTCCTGTGTGTTGGAGTTAACTAGAGAA
>NZ_DATNPA010000226.1:0-17932 GCF_036703385.1 Allocoleopsis sp.
CGTTAATGCCTCAATCCCATTCGTCGCCACGTAAAGCGGATTAGTAATGTTGTTCTTTTTAAACGCCCGTTTTACGGTCATCACATCGACTTCATCATCATCAATGAGTAAAACGCTGGTTTGTTTATCATTCATCCCTAAAGCACCTCATGCCATCGGTTTTTTAGGCCAAGTAAAGCGGAACGTTGATCCCTGACCTGGCTCAGATTCCAGGGACAGGGTTCCATCCTTATCGTCAATAATTTTTTTAACAATTGCCAAACCAACACCCGTGCTTTCTACCTTGTCGCGGGGTTCTAGGGTTTGAAATATGACAAACACTTTTTCGTGAAACTCAGGGGCGATCCCTGGACCATTATCGCTGACAGCAAACTCATAGCCGTCTGTTTGCTCGTTTGCTGAAATCACAATATGTCCATCGGGTCGGTGATTGTACTTGATCGCATTACTGATCAAATTAGCAAATACCTGTTCTAGAGGAACTCGTTCTGTCCAAAGCGTCGGCATTCCTGGCATCACCGTGATCATAAATTCGGGTGGGGGTGCCAACGAGTCAATCACCTCAGCGAGTAACACCTCCACATCCACTAATTCCAACTCTGTGCGGAAACGCCCAACACGGGAGTACTGCAAAATTCCATTAATTAGGGATTCCATGCGATGGACGCGACCTTGGAGCAAACCCATTTGGTGCCGAGTCTCTTCGGCCAAGTGTTCTGTGAGGTCTTCTTCCAGCCATTGGGAGAGGTTGGCGATCGCTCTTAGGGGTGCCTTGAGGTCGTGAGATACAATATAGGCAAATTGGTCGAGTTCGGTGTTTCGCTTCTCTAGGTTGGCAGTGGTTTGGGCTAGCACGGCTGTGAGTCTGGCTAATTCATCCGCACGCGATCGCAACGCTTTCTCCGCTTTTTTACTCTCGGTGATATCTTGCGTCATCGCCATCCCCAACAAAATTTCACCGCTTTCGTTGGTTACAGGTAGGACATGGACGCAGTAACAGCGATCAATAAAGGGAATTTCTGTCACCGTAGTTTTACCCTTGAGCGCCTCACGATAAATAGGCTCTAAAAATTGAGCCGTTTCCAGGGGTAATGTCTCCCAAATCGTCTTCCCGATCAACGATTCACTATTAAGATTAACGGTGGCTAATCCCGTCCCTTCAGCAATGGAGTACCGCATTTGTTGATCAAACAAAAACACGGCTCCATTAGGGAAATTTTTAACCAGGGTGCGATATAACTCTTCGCTCTGTCTGAGAGCGACCTCCGCTTGCTTGCGCTCAGTAATATCCTGATTGATTTCCAAGAAAGCCACTGGCTCCCCCGTCTCATCCCGTTGCAATGTCCAGCCGCTCCTGACGCAAACACGGCTACCATTGCGTCGGGAATGAACCAGTTCTCCACTCCAGAAACCTTGTTGGAACAAAGTTTCTTTGATGTCCTCAGGCGATTGAGGAAATTCAGTTTTGAGCAGGCTGTGAACCGATTGCCCCACGGCTTCGGCGCATGAATAACCATAGAGCCGTTGCGCTCCTTGGTTCCAATAAGTAATGGTGTCGTTGAGGTCACGCACGATAATAGTGTCATTCGCTAAATTGAGCAGCTGAGCTTGTTTAAATAGCGTTTCTTGTGATTGTTTGCGTTCAGTGATGTCACGCACAATCGCAATAAACAGATGATCATTGTCTAGCTGCATTTCACTAATGGCAAATTCCATTGGGAAGAGGTTGCCATTTTGATGACGCCCAACCGTCTCCTGCTGAAGGCGTAGTTTGTGGTGATTTTTTCCTACCAGGGATTTCATGGCTTGACCGCTATCCTCAGTAAACAATTCTGCTATCAGTTTTTGCAGGTGTTTGCCGACTAGTTCATCGGGTTCATAACCAAAGATTTCTCCAGCCGCCGCATTAACCGATTGAATGTAACCTCGTGGATTGAGGAGGATGATGCCATCGACAACATTATCGAAAACAGCTTTGAGGTAAACATTACTGGCTCGCAAGCGACTGGTTTGCTCGTTTAGCTCTCTGTGCAATTGGTTGAACAGGTATAAAGCCGCTCCCGATGCTAGTAGACTGATAACCAAACAGCTCCACTGGACAAGGGCGGTTATCTCCTGCCAGCGTAACTCTTCTGCTGCGCGATCGCGCCAATAGCGATCTTCTTGCTGGGCAAAGTTGGCAATTTCGCGGCGCAGCTGATCCATATGCGACTTGTCCTTCAGCAGCAAGTCATTGAGCGCGGGAATGTTGCCCCTTTCACCGTTTTGCCCGTCATTCGATTTGGAATTTGGGATTTGGGATTTGGGATTGACGCTCCTTACTAAAGATCCGGGGATAAATCCGGGGGCTTGTCTCCCTGTTTGAGGTTGGTCAGTCGTTGCGAGCATCTGCTCTAAAAGCGCCATTTGTTGCTGCGCTAGCCCTTGAATTTTTTGAAATTGTTGACGCTGTAAGGGATTGGCTTGGACTGTAGCGCTCAGTGAATTCAGGGATTTGGGTAAGGTTGTCCTTGCTTCAGTGTAGGGTTCCAGAAATTCCGGACGACGGGCAATCGCGTAACCTCGGACGCCAGTTTCAGCATTCAGTAGCCCTTTGAGTAAGCGCTCAGTATCCAGGATGGTTTGCCAACTTTGTTCTTTGCGATCGCTAACGGCTTGAGATTGAAAGCGCAGAAAAGCGATCGCCGAAATAGAAGCCAACAAACAAATAACGGGTATCGAGATAATTAAAGCGCCTCGCCAACAAACTGAAAAATCAGGCCGCAGCTTATGCCGAGGGAGCAAAATTTTTGAGGCGTCCATGTTCAACTTTCTCCTCATAATTATCAACTTCACTGCCCACTGCCCACTGCTCACTGTTCAAAGCACCTTAGGCCAGGTGAAATAAAACGTTGCTCCTTGCCCTTCGTGAGATTCTAATCGGATGGTACCTCCTTTGCCTTCTACAATCCGCTGAACAATCGCTAGACCTACCCCTATGTTCTCTACCGTATCTTTGGCTTGCAGCGTCTGAAAGATCCGAAACACTCTTTCATGAAACTGAGGCGCGATTCCCAACCCATCATCTGCCACCCTAAATTCATAGGCATCCGATTGTTCCTGAACGTCGATCGTCACCGTTCCATCCGCCAAGGGATGATGTTTGATCGCATTGTCGAGCAGATGAGTGAAGACTTGGGCAAGGGGTAAGCGCTGCGTCATCAATGTTGGCATTTCTGGCGCAAGGGTAATCGTAAATTGAGCCGGTGGATTCAGGGTATTGATTACTTGTTTTAATAAAGCGGCAACATCCACAACTTCTGGCTCTGGTTGAAGCCGTCCCGCACGAGAGTACTGCAACAGCCCCTCAATTAAGGCTTCTAAGCGGTAAACTTTCCCGCGCAGTAATTGCAGTTGATGCTGGTTTTCTGGGTTGAGTTGGTCAGAGATATCTTCCTCGATCCACTGCGATAGGTTTGCGATCGCTCGGAGCGGTGCCTTCAAGTCATGAGAGGTGATATAGGCAAATTCGTCAAGTTCTCTACTGCACTTTTCTACAGCGGCCGTCATCTGATCCAGTTGGGCTTGTGCTTTGTCGAGGGCTTCATCGGCTTGATGAAACAGGATGGCTCCCGCTAGGACGTTGGCGACAGACTGGACAAAATCCACATCACTGTAACTAAACGCCCTTTGCCGACTCGTGTGAACCGCTAAAACACCAAAAGGTCGGGGTGATCGGCCCTTTAGCGATCGCGTAGCGTCAGGGAGTGCGAGGGTGAAAGGTTCTGGCTCATCCTGGGTTTGAGCCGAAGTTGCGATCATACATTGTATTTTCTCTCCCTTATCCCCCTTGTCCTCCTTGTCTCCCCTATCTACTAGGTTTGGCATGTCGGTATGAGTTGAGCAATTCTCCCCATCTTTCTCTGCTTGTAGCGAGGACGCTCCACCAATAATCACACTTAGGCCACTAATAATGTTGTGGTCATGAAGTAAGGGTGAACCGCGAAAGCGGGTTTCGCGGCGTAAGTCTTCTAATATCACAGGTTGACACAATTGTAGGGTATAACCCGCCTGTGTCTTGGCACTCGCGTCAATTAGTGCCTGCCCTAGTAGCTCGTCGCGCCATCCAACACCGGCTCGGAGTTTCAAGATTTCTTGATCGGGCAGCCATTCCCAGACTTGACAATACTCTACGGTGAGCGTTTGGCAAACCAGGGAGAGGCATTCATCCATGAGTGTAGAAAGGTCAGTACTCAAGAGTACCTGTTGACCGAGTTGAGCGATCGCAGCTTGCTGACGGAGACGGACTTGCAACTCGGCTTCTGCTTGCTTGGCGAAGGTAATGTCAACCATGAGTCCACGACGCTTGTGCACCCATCCCTGCTCGTCTCGAATTACATAGGCGCGATCGCGCAGCCAAACCACTCGCTGATCCGCCGCTAGGCATCGATACTCCAGTTCATAATCTCGATACTGGAGCCTTTTTTGGCGGCATACAGCCACCGTCCACTGCCGATCCTCTGGATGAATCAAATTGACCCAAAAATCCGGTTCCTGGAGCCACTGTTCCACCGGATAACCCAACAGTCGCTCAGCACTGTGGCTGACAAAGGTAAACTGCTCGGTGGTGGCCTCAGCTTCCCAAATAATGGCGTGGGAAAGTTCGTTTACCCAATTCCGGCGACTCTGTGGCTCTGACTGAGCTGTGTGGCTGAGCGTTTGTTTCCTTAACCAGGATATCGCTGGTCGTTGATTGCCCGTCGTCACCACCAACGTGGGTTCAAGCGATCGCCAATGGGATTCCAGGTTTTGAGAACCCAGCGGGGAGTCTTCGCCGCTTCGAGAATCGGCAAAAGGAAAAAGGGCAAAGGAAGATTCCCTTGCCCTCCTCGTATGAGTTTCGGCTTCCCTTTGCTTCTCCCTCTGACCGGGAACCCTGACTTTTACAGAGTCAGGAGGCTCATCCTTCAGTGTGTAAGTGCCCACCCACTCTAAAATCTGATCCTGTACACCCCTGACTGCCGTTCTTTGCCCGATGAACCAGCGGTAAGTCCCGTCTGCTTTGCGAATACGGCATTCAATGGGGTTTGGGTCGCTTGGCGGTTGGTCGGATGCGGCCTCGTCACTGGCTAGGACGTTGCTGGTAAAACTATCCCGCCAGAAATCCCGGTCTTCTGGATGTATCGCTTGCAGAAATTCCCAGCCCAGTGATTCGGAGGCTGTTAACCCGGTATACTCGTACCAACGAGGGTTAAAATTAGTAACTGAGCCATTGACTTCCGCCAGCCAAACAATTTGAGGTAGAGTTGCCAGAAGATAGTCGATTCTGGCTTCACTGACTTCTAGGCGTCGCTCAAGGCTTTGGGGGTTCGGTAAAGGGTCACAATCGTTGCCAGAGGGTGGGAAATTGGGATTAAAAAACGATATATCCATATATGGATTCTTTTAAAGAGTTTTAGCGACAAAATTAAAAGAGTAAGGTGCCTGCACCAAGCTTTTAATTTAAGCCAATGGTAAAGGACGTTTGTCAAACCACAGTATTATTCAGAATGTATCTGAAGTACTGAAATCCCTACCCCTACCGATGGGTGGACATCACTCGACGCTTGACCAGAACTTCATACACTGCCTCTGTAAGAGCTAGAAAATTCCACAGCCTGGACGTGAAAGATGAGTAAAATCCGTGTTGCTCTTATTGAAGACCATGACCTAACTCGGGTCGGGATCAGAACAGCGCTCCAACAGCGGAGTGAAATTGAATTTGTGGGTGAGGCCGCCAATGCGACCGAAGGTCTGAACTTACTGGAAACGTCCAGACCAGATATCGGGATCGTTGACATTGGTCTTCCCGATATGGATGGGATTGAATTGACAAAGCGCTTTAAAGATGCTCAAGTCCCTGAGGAAGATTCTCAAACGAGAATTTTGGTGTTGACATTGCAGGATAATGAAGACGCCGTGTTAGCAGCGTTTGCCGCAGGTGCAGATTCTTACTGCATGAAAAATATCAGTTTTGATAATTTGCTAGAAGCGATACAAGTCACTCACGAAGGGAACGCTTGGATCGATCCAGCGATCGCCAAAATTGTTCTGAAAAAGACCAAGTCAGCGGACAGGGGGGCTGAGACGGCGGCGGCACTGAAAACCGTGACGATCAATGCCACTGAATCAGAGTATAGTAAGCTGATCGAAGCTGACCCCTTAACAGAGCGGGAATTAGAGGTTTTGCAGCTGATTGTTGAAGGGTGTAGCAATGCGGCGATCGCAGAAAGGCTCTACATTACTGTAGGCACTGTCAAAACCCATGTCCGCAATATCTTGAATAAGCTGTGTGCTGATGACCGCACTCAAGCTGCTGTCCGCGCCCTTCGTTCTGGCTTGGTAGGTTAATCGCTCACATCTTAAGGATAGGTTGCGTTCTAAATCAGTGGGCGTAAATAAGCGTACTAATCGAAAGCCAGCGGTAGTTCATACTGCTGGCTTGTCTCATTGCTTCTCTGGCTATGGGAGGCAAACTGATAGGATAGTTTCGGATGGATTCGTATTCGGATACTTTAAGCGACTTCGGTCACTGAGAGTGTGCTATATCGACAGTCGAAACAAACCCTTGAGAAAATACTTTTAGCGATAGAGCGAAGCACCACCGAGTCAAACATTAGGGGCATTTCAAGTAGAAGAAGGCTTGGAGAGTTTTGTCCAGTGATTGGTAGACACCAACAGTTTCCTAGAAACCAATCGGATGAACCTCAAGCTGTGGTCTCTAACTCACCTGAACCTGGAGTAAACACATGAGTCAGGCAGATCAGAGCAGACTTAAATTGATGGTAGTGGACGACGAGCCTGACAATCTGGATTTGTTGTATAGAACATTCCGGCGTGATTTTCACGTCTTCAAAGCCGATGGAGCTGTGAGCGCTCTTAAGCGCTTGGAAACCGAAGGGGAGATGGCGGTCATTATTTCCGATCAGCGGATGCCCCTGATGAATGGCACAGAATTCTTGAGTAAGACCGTTGACCGCTTTCCCGATACGATTCGCATCCTGTTAACGGGCTACACTGATGTTGAAGACTTAGTGGAAGCGATCAACTCCGGCAAGGTATTTAAATACATCACCAAGCCTTGGAACCCTGAACATCTAAAAGCTGTGGTTCAACAAGCGGCGGATACCTACCGAGTCCTCAAGCAAAGAACTAATGAACTCAGCCGCGCCTTGCGACGAGAAGAACTCTTCAATGTGGTGACAACGGCAATTCGAGAGTCGCTTGACTATAAAAGTATGCTGCAAACGGTTGTCACAACGATTGGTCGCAATTTTGAGGCAACCGTTTGCGTTCTCCAACCCGTAGATGGCAACCAACTCATCCCAGAGTCTTTCTCATACCAAGCTGAGGCTGAAGTCGCAACCCCCTGTCTCCCCAGCCCGGAATCAATGCTGCCAAATGTCCTAGAGAACCACAAGACAGAAATTGTCCACGACAACACACCAGGGAATCCCTCGGTGTATCTGGTGGTTCCCCTCATTTTCCAACAACAAATCATGGCAGTTTTGTCTCTCTATCAGCAAGGGAGCCAGCATCCCTGGACGCCTGAAGACATTCAACTGATTGAATCGGTGGGTGAGCAGGCGGCTTTGGCAATTTCCCAGGCAAAACTCTACCAAAGCACCCTGTTGATGGCTCAGCAGATGCGTGATGAATTACAGGTGGCTCGCCAAATCCAAAACAACTTGCTCCGTCAAAGCTGGCCGGATTTTGAAGGAGCGCGGGTGCAAGCCCACTGCTATCCAGCGCGAGAGGTTGGAGGTGATTTTTTTGAAGTCTATGTTCATCCTCAAGGCGACGTCTGGCTGGCAGTGGGGGATGTCTCTGGAAAAGGTGTCCCTGCTGCCCTATTTATGGCGAGTGCAATTTCCATCTTGCGCCGAGAACTCGCTCAAGAGAGCTCTCCAGAACCGGAGGTCGTGATGCGAAATCTCAACAGCATCATGTCAGACGACCTGTTCAGTACCAATTGTTTCATCACAATGGTACTAGCTCGCTATACTCCAGCTTCACGGCAGCTAGTCTACGCGAATTCCGGTCACATCTATCCCATCGTCTGGTCTCACCGCTTGCTCGTTCAACAACGAACAGCACCAGAAAAAAATGTCACAGTGGAGCCAAATTACCTTCAGGTTCGTGGCGTTCCCTTGGGAATCTTACCGATTTGGAAGGCAAATGCAGGAACTTTAACGTTAAATTCTGGTGACATCGTGCTGTTAACCAGTGATGGAATTACAGAGGCGACAGTCATCGAATCGCTGGGTAGCAGCGCCTATGCCAGAAAGAGTGAGCTACCCACTAGTGCAATGCTTGGGTCACCCGGCCTTTGGCAACTTTTGCTTGAGGAGTCAGCTCCCTTTGACCTGACCAATTTATTAGCTCATATCCGAGAACGCACTAACAATGTTCAAGAAGATGACCAAACTATCCTTTCTCTGGAGGTTCTGTAATTAATGAAAACGGAGCTACACATACCTAGTGACTTGAAATTTTTGAGCATTGTTGAGAGTTGGCTACTAGGCACTTTGGAATTGGAGCTAGGTGACTCTGTAGATTGGCCACGACAATCGAGTCGTTTACGACTGGCGTTAGTTGAAGCCTACTCAAATGTCGTGCGCCACGCTCATAAAGATCAACCCAATTTACCGGTATTAATTCGCCTGGAAGTCAAAGACCGGGATATCATCCTGGAAATTTGGGATCATGGTCAAGGGTTTGACCTGTCTACTTATCTGCCGCCGAATCCACAAGATAGACAGGAGAGTGGCTATGGCTGGTTGATTATGAATCGGCTGATGGATCGAGTGGAGTATCGCTTACAGGTCAATGGTCGGAATTGTCTGACGTTAGAAGCTAGTCTGCCAAAAGTTGGCGAATCTAAAACTTAATTCCTATCAAGGCTTAGCCTGTGCATTATAAATCTTGCCCTCAGTCTGGTAATTGATGAGGAAAAAAGTCCCTCGCAATGGCAGTATAGCAATGTATTGCTACCACTAACTTTTTTGAGAAGCTTCCCTTCAGTAGCTGCAATTTATACCTCTTGGATTTGTTTTACAAAAACTTAAATAAATGGTTTTGATTCTATATATTTTTGTCCTAGTTAAGTCGCATTCGTTCTGAAACTATCTACATTTTGGCTTAGACAATAGTAACCTCCTTGAGAACTAATACCATCGTTTTGCTGATAGTTCTTCAGGAGGTTTTGAAAATCTATTCTTCCCTATCGAGACGTTCGCCTACTCCGAACAAGCAGAACCTAGACGTTCCCAAAGGTGGGGATAGGGCCGCCACGAGGGCGTGAAAATGTTGGTAAATCAACACGGGTAATGTTGCGGCTTCTGACGGCGAGGCGATAGCTAACACTCTGCAACTCTGCGTGAAGCTGGCGATTTTCTCGTTGTAACATTGCCACTTTTTCACGTACAGGCACCATACGCTCAGCAAATTTCTGGCGATAGATTTTGGGCAGTTCCTGTACAACCTGCTCTAACATACGCGATCGCTCAGTTAATTCCTGAACCGATTGCCGCAATTGATAAATTTCATCATCGCGGCTGGTAATCTGTTCTTGGTAGAACGTCACCTGCTGCTCAACACCTTGCAACTGTTCGCGTAAGACTCGCATTTGTGCCTGGTGACGCTCTGAAACCTCCGGCGGAGGGGTGAAGTTGGCGTTGCCCTTGACGAGACGAAATAATTCTTGAGACAGCTGCTGTACTAGCTGATCTCTCAGTTGCAATTCTTCTCGCAGACGAGAAACTTCAGCTTGAACCGCATGTAGGGTTGGGGTTTCAGTCTGGATCACGATGGCTTACGGCTCCGATAATTAATAGGGTACTCCCAGTAGCTTAAGCGAACCGGCAGTGTCGCTGACGCTATTTGGCATGTGTAGTAGGGGATGATTACAGGAGAGATGATATAGCCTAGCATAGCGTCAGGCTTTTAGGGCATCAAACTCCTGATGCAGCTAATTTACCATTTGAATCGAGTAAATGGCACGATAAAGCTGCTTTTTTCATGATCTAATGAATTTTGGGTCTTGTGTCTGGGAAAGGTTTGGGGGAATTTTCTTTAAAGACAATTCAACAATGGACTGCTCCTGAGCCTGCTAACTTGATAGGCTTCGATTAAGATTAAGTTGAATTTAGAGAATGTAGCCGAAATGAGTGCAGCAAGTAGCACCCAAAAAATTAAGTTTGGCACCGATGGCTGGCGAGGGATCATCGCTGATGACTTTACCTTCAAGAATGTGTGCAAGGTAACGCGAGCGATCGCGTCTTATCTAGACACAGCCTATTCCCAAGAACAACCCGTTTTAGTTGCTTATGATACTCGCTTCCTGGCTGATCGGTTTGCTCAGACTGCTGCCGAAATTTTGGCAGACTTAGGTTGGACGGTCAAAATTGTTGAGCGGGATTGTCCAACGCCAGTCATCGCTTACAATGCCCGTCATCTTCACTCTGCTGGGGCATTGATGTTTACCGCCAGTCACAACCCTGCACCTTATTGCGGCATCAAGTACATTCCAGATTATGCTGGACCGGCAACAACCGAAATTACCGACACAATTGTTGCCCATCTTGAAGGGGCTGATGATGCACTACCCAGCGGCAAGAACACCGATAAAATTTCTAGATTTGACCCTAAACCCGATTATATAAAGTTTATTTACACCCTGCTGGATGTAGAGCGGATTCGCAGCGCCCACCTCAAGGTGAAGTACGACGCCCTGTACTCTACCTCTCGCGGCTATTTGGATACCGTCCTAGAACACTGTGGCTGTCAAACCCAGACCTTCCACACCACTCGTGATGTTTTGTTTGGTGGCGGGGTGCCGGAAGCCAAGGGTGAGCAATTGGTGGGACTGGTCGAGGCTGTAAAAAAAGATCAGGCTGATTTAGGTCTAGCCACCGATGGCGATAGCGATCGCTTCGCTGTTGTCGATGAACAGGGGAATGTCCTCGCCCCAAATGCCGTGCTGTTGTTGCTGGCGCGTCACTTAATTAAAAATAAAGGCAAGACGGGAGCTCTTGTCCGGACGGTTGCGACAACGCACCTGTTGGATAATTTTGCGCGTCGGTACGGATTGCCCATTTACGAAACGCCAGTCGGCTTCAAGTATATCGGCGCGAAAATGCGCGAGACTGAGGTACTTATTGGTGGGGAAGAATCCGGCGGCTTGAGCATTATTGGACATATCCCTGAAAAAGATGGGATTTTGGCTAATATGCTTGTAGCTGAGGCGATCGCCTATGAAGGGAAGCCGTTGAGTCAGTTGGTAGAAGAAGTGATCGCCGAAGCCAATGGCCCTCTCCACAACAAGCGTCTCGACTTACACCTAAACGACGACCACAAGGTAGCGATTCTGGACTACTTCACCAAAAACCCTCCTCGTGACATAGCTGGCATCCAAGTTAAAGAAATTAGTCACAAAGACGGCATCAAACTCTATTTAGAAGACGGCAGTTGGGTATTGTTGCGTCCATCAGGGACCGAACCCCTGATGCGCGTCTACATGGAAACCAACTCTCCAGAGAAGCATAACCCCATTGCTGAAATCATCGGGTTGATGATCAATAGGCTAAAACCTGTCCTGTAGGAGTTTAACCCCGATAACATAGAGGTCAATTGAAGACTGAAGTATGAAGATAATCCACGTCCGTTGGCGTTTATGTGGGGTTTGAATGATGAAAACCATTAGTAATTTACTGACTTCCCTGATCTTAGCGGGATGGATTGGCGCGATCGCTATTCTTTCCATCCAAAACATCACGCCGGTATCCCTGAAGTTCCTTGTGTTTCAAACCATTCAAATTCCCGTCGGTATTGTGCTGGCGTTTAGTGTAGGGATCGGTGCGATTGCCGGTGCGATCGTGCCTTTAGTCTGGCAACTGGCTGAGGGACAACGACAGCGGTACTACGAAGAAGAAGAGGATTTCTGATTCCAAGCTCGTGGCACAGGGGAAATCGATGCCTATCCTGACGGGGTTCCGTCCTCGTAGGAGAAGCGGCGCTGCACTTTCACGAAGTAAGCTCAACGATTCAAACCTCAACCTTCAATCTTTCACTTATTGGTGCGCCGCCACTCCCAAGCTGAGACATACTTTTCATCTCTCCAAACTCCCACCCGCCGCTTCTTAGCATTCGTTTCTGCCGCCTCCACAATTGCGGCACTGGGGCAATTTTTCAGGTAGGGTCGATAGACTTGTGCGAGTCCTTCAGATACCAGAATTTCCTGAATGAAGGTTCCGTTGGGGAGACGAACTTCACTGATTTTACGACCATATTTGTCTGTATCTGTGACCGTCAATTTTACGCGATCGCCTCCTTGCTTGACCAACTGCTGTACTCGCTGCTGTGCTTTTTCTCCCCACTTAAATTGGGTTTTGTCCGCCAATTTCCTGCTTTTCCTTTCCTCGATGGTATGAGGAATTTCTGGTGCATCCACACAGGCAAAACGCACACTGACATTTTTGCCAGAGGGCTCAGTGACAGTCATTGTGTCTCCGTCAGACACGCGCTTGACAACATAGCCGCCTCCTCCAAATAAGTTTTGAAGAGCTTCGCATCCTCCTAAAGTAAGAATGAGGATAGCAGCACTGAGCCATAGAAGGGATTTTGGTAACAGTCGAAAAGTCATTAAGTTTAAAGTTATCGAAAATTACCCACTTAGGTGAATTAAAATTCTGGATGTGGGTTCGCTAAACTTAATCGTACTGCCAGAGTAGGCGGCACTGTTAATCACGGGGTATCAACATCAGAAATATATTATCGCGACAAGTTCTTACTTGACCTTTTCTGGGTAAGTAATCTCTAATAAGGCCAACCACTGCTGGAGCGAGCCTAATACGCAAGGGTTCTTTACAAAACCAACTGGGAGGGTGTGTGGGGACGCGTCTGACAGGGGGAGAAGAAAAAATTTTACCTCATACTCACCAATGGCTTTTGAGCGCACCCCTTTCCAGCCTATCGATAGAAGTTTTAAATAACTGATTGATTTTATTTTTTTCAGCTGTAATCAGGATTTTCAGTTTAAAAATTTGTAACTTTATCAAAAAATTACTTTCTATCTAAGAGATAATCAAAGCAGGTGAAGGTTTTCTTAATAAACCTTTACAATCTTTAAGAAACTGAGTGAGTAAAGGGTCTTCCGCTCTGGGGCTTAATTAACCAAAAGATCGCGAGACTTGAGCCTGCATTTTAGTTTTTTCATACCCTTTATTACCGAGAAAAGGAGTTCACTCCCTCATCAACGGAGGCAGCAATGGAAGAAACAATTGATGATTTGATGTTACCTACAGTCAATGAAATTTTAGAACAAGTATTAAGCGGTTATCCAGATTATCCCTATAAGAAAGCTTTGACTAATCTCGATCTGCGCCGAAACTTGATCGCTCAAGTCCTAAGTCAACTCTCAAATTGGCATCCTAGCGAAGAGGGGGATAAAAGCAGAACAACTCATGCAGAGGATTTACAGCTTTCTGCGGAAGAGAAGATACATATTCAAAATCTGATTCGCCAAGAAATAGCCTATGTTGTTCAGCAAAAAACTGAAGGTCTCAGTCGAACGTCAGCCGAAGAATTTGACTCTTGTGTTACACCTTCCCACTGGTTTGGCTAAGGATTTTTGATTTCTGACACTCCGCTGAGAACGCTCAAGGAGAGTTTAGGGTATTCTATTTAATAGTAGACTTTGAGTTTAATTCCATCAGGGTTCCTGCCCCCTCGTCATAAATGAGACTCGAGGGGGATGTTTTCTTTTTGCATCTTCTAGATTTGCGTTTCAAAAGCCATATCAATACTGTTAGAGAAAACTTAAGATTGACCCCATGATTGAGCCGGAAACTCCAATCACCTGCCCTTATAGTCAGTGTCAAGCTCCTCAAGAAAAACCCAAACGGATGAGTACTCAGTCGAAGTCTTGCCAATTTGAGGTGAAGCTACGGGAGTCTGAGGAACTCTACCGACTCATACTGACTAATATTTCAGATACGGTTTTAATTACGGATGAGGTCGGAGCCTTTACCTATATTTGTCCCAATATAGAATTTATTTTTGGCTATTCTTCCCAGGAAGCACAGGAATTTGGGAATATTTCCAATCTCTTAGGAGAGAACTTTTTGGAGTCTGATGAATTAAGAAACTCCAGCGAACTCTGCAATCTTGAATGGACGATTACGGATAAAGCGGGTAGAAACCACACGGTACTGATTAACGTGAAACGCGTAGAGATTCAGGGAGGAACCCGACTTTATAGTTGTCATGATATTACTGAGCGCAAGATTGCGCAGGAGGCTTTACGTCAAGCTCACGAAGAGTTAGAGAAACGGGTTGAGGAGAGAACTGTTCAGCTTTCCGAATCGAATGCACTTTTAAGAGAAGAATTAATTGAGCGCAAGCGAACCGAAGAAGCACTACGCCAAAGTGAAGCAACGAATCGTGCCCTCGTCAATGCCATCCCCGATTTGATGTTTCGTCTCAAAACCGATGGTACCTTTGTAGACTTCAAAGCATCAAAAGATTTCAATCTGCTCGTTCCTCCTAGTGAATTCCTTGGCATAAAGGTGCAGGATGTGATGCCGCCAGAGATTGCTGACAAAACGATGCAAGCGATCGCGCACGCGTTACTCACTTCACAGATGCAAGTCTTTGAGTATCAGCTAGTCTTCAACAACACCCCAAGGCACTATGAGGCACGGATTGTAGTCAGCCAGAAGGATGAAGTGTTAGTGCTCGTGCGCGACATCACCTCTCGCCAACAGGCGGAGGAGGCGCTACGGAGGAGTGAAGCGGAGTTGCAACAAGCTAACGAAAAGCTCATCTGCTGGGTGGACGAACTGGAACAACGCAATCAAGAGATGGCGCTGTTGGGTAAAATGAGTGATTTTTTGCAAACCTGCGTAACCCTTGAAGACGCTTACAGCGCTCTATCGAGACTAGTCCAGCCGATATTTCTCGGTAGTGCTGGCGGGGTGTTTCTGCTGGATACAACCCATAATCGGCTTGAAGCGGTAGCGACTTGGGGAACTTCACTCACCAGTGCAATTACATTCTCCTTGAAAGAATGTTGGGCGCTACGACGGCGTCGCTCCCGTTTTGTGCCGTATAGTCACTCTAATTTACGATGCCAACATATTCATGCCTACCCCCCTCCAGGTGAATTTCTGTGCGTCCCGATGATGGTAGAGGGAACGGTGTTGGGTCTACTTTATTTAAGTTCACTAGAACGAGGGCGCTTGAGTGAGGCCAAACAAAAGTTAGCGGTGACAGTGGCAGAACACCTGACACTCGCTATCAGCAATTTAAAACTCCGGGAAACTCTAAAACACGAGAGTATTCACGACCCCCTTACGGGTTTATTCAATCGCCGTTACATGGAAGAATCTCTGAAGCGGGAGATTTCCCGTGCTCGTCGCCAGGGGCAACCGGTGGGTGTGATCATGATCGACATTGACCACTTTAAGCAATTTAATGACTCATTTGGGCATGAGGCAGGGGATAGGGTTTTGCAAGAATTGGCGAGTTTTTTGCAAAGCAATATTCGCAGTTCAGATATTGCTTGCCGCTACGGAGGCGAGGAGTTACTTCTGATTCTGCCAGACGCGGACTTGGCAGTCACTAGGCAGCGAGCAGAGCACCTGCGGGAAGGAGTGAAGCACCTTCAGGTGACGTATCGCCACCAGACTCTGGATACGATTACTATTTCCCTGGGGGTGGCGTGTTTCCCAGAGCAGGGTTTGACGGGTGAGACGGTCATTCAGGCGGCGGATAGGGGTTTATATCAGGCGAAGAGGTTGGGGCGCGATCGCGTAGCAGTTGCAGGTTCCTCAGCTTTGGCAACCAGTAGTTCCACTTTCCCCCAATCCTTCCCTTAGCCCAGGATGGGAGAAGATGTCACTCTCACAGATATATATCTATAAAGATCGGTCTAATGGCTGGCGTAATGTTCACATCATTTTAAACTGCTTTGCTTTGCTTCTGTTTATTGGGCAGGGAATGACAGGTACGCGGGATTTGTTTGAAATCGCGTTTTATGCAGGGCTTGCCAAGTAGAGGAGAGCTAGAGCTTTAATAGGGAGAGGGGGCAAGATGGAGAGACCTATCTTGCTCACACGTTCAAGATAGGTCTGAGTTTTTGTATAGCTGTCGCCATAAAGGTTAGGACAGATTTAACGGTTCAAACGACTGTATACCAGTAATAAACCTTCTGCCCTCTACCTTCTGCCTTTTGCCAGATTTTATTCCCTAACTTTCAGTCTATGAAAGCTGTTATCCGTCAACTCAGCCGTCGGTATTGGTTAAAGCTATGTTTGTCTTTAGTTTGCATGGGTTTGGTCGTTTTGTCTGTTCCGATGTTAAAAGCATTGGATAAGACAGCCGACTATCCACCGCCTGCTGCGGCGAAGGATGACTCCAAGTTTGGTGCGGGAATTCAGCGTACCATGACGCTATTGGCGACCAGCACTCCGCAGCATCGACACTCAGTGCGGATTCTGTTCTATGGTCAATCCATTACCAAGCAGGATTGGTGGCTTGAGGTAGTAAGGGACTTGAAGCAACGCTTTCCCTATGCAGATTTGCAAATTGAGAATCGTGCGATCGGGGGATTTGCAGCCCCTTTGCTCATCCGTCCCGCCGAACACGACCTATATCCCTTCTACCCTGATCTATTAATTTTCCACGTCTACGGACCAGAGCCAGAGTATGAGTCGATTATCGCCAACGTGCGCCGCCGTACAACCAGTGAAATAGCGTTTCACTCCGACCACGTCACTTGGCTACCCACACTCCCGTTTGTGGATGATAAAGAATTGCTCAATGGCTATGAGTGGCATAATTCCCATTCCACTGTATGGTTACCCCAGATTGCTCAAAAGTATGGATGCGAGTTGATTGAAATTCGCGAACCTTGGAAACAGTACCTGAAGGACAATTGGTTGAAGCCAAAAGATTTACTTGTTGACGACGTCCATCTTAACGATCGCGGCAATTTTCTGCTGGCAAGTCTCGTCAAGCGACAGCTGCGCTACAATCCTAAGTTCCCTAAGGACGCATGGAAAGATTTGGTGCGAACTTATGTGGTAGGCAAAGACGTGAAGTGGAGCGATCGCAAACTTGTTCTAGAATTTGAGGGCAACCGTGTCGATGTCATTGCATCCCCAAGAACTGACGGCAAACCCCATCAAGCAAGTATTCTGATTGATGGCAAAAAACCCTCCCAATTCCCCGAACTCCATACCATCACTCGACCGAGTCAAGCACTCGGTGTTGATTGGCCAGCGATTCTTCGAGTATCGTGGGAAAAACCACTCATTGTAGAAGATTGGACGGCAAAAATTACTGAGATTAATCAAGATGCCAGCCAATTTAAGTTTGAAGTCAGAGGTTCTAAGACCGGATTCGACGGTAGCGGCGTCAGCGATCAAAAGTTTGTGTCTAAGTCTGGTCGTGTTGCGATCGAACCCAAAGATTGGTGGTTGAAAGCTGCTTATGACTATTCTCATCAGCCGACCCCAAAAGGCTTTGAGATTAAGTGGCAGAGTTTACCGATGTTTGTGGACGAATACGTTGTACCGAAGGTTGAAGACCCGACCAAAGAGTACTTCACCACGTTAGCGCAGAACTTAAGTAACTCCAAACACAAGCTTGAAATTATCCCTGATAAAAATGGGATTCCACCCATTCAAGCAATCCGTGTGTATCGACCCCCTCTCATTTCTTCAGAGAGCTAAGGCTGTATCTCACAATTTTATAGCGATTCTCAAATGAATGGAGTACTGTCAGACTGAAGCCCCAACCCCCTTCCCTACTAGGGAAGGGGACTAATTGCAAAGCCTCTCTCCTTGTAGGAGAGAGGTTAAAAGTGTACCGTAGCCAATCGAGAAGGGCTATAATATGATTTTTTAACGCA
>NZ_DATNPA010000227.1:0-5175 GCF_036703385.1 Allocoleopsis sp.
TCTCGGAATAACTGGTCGAATATGGCATCATGGTTGGAGGAATGACCCTCGCCAAACCACCAGAACCAATCCGAACCTTCTGCTGCATACAAGGCTTCCCAAACTTCTGGGTTATTTTCTTCCGTCGCTTCTGGATGATTGGCTAAGACTTGCCGTGCTTCCGTCAGCAAGTCCCAAGCTCGATTTTTGGCAGGGTCACCGATCCAAGTTGTGAAGCTACCATCCACCCAAGAACCACTGTGCAGTTGCTCAGATGGAATAATTTCGGTGGCTGGGAACTGTTCGATAAATTCACTCACCGTCACCAGCTTGATATCTGAATGGTCACTCAGGGTCTGATAAAGCGATTCTAGGAAGGGAATACCGTCTTTGTAGTAATACTCCCAGCAATTTTCCCCATCTAAAGCGATTGTGACCAGCCAGGGGTTTTCTAAGGATGTGGTACCTCCATGTTGCCGAGATTTTAGAGAACGAGAAATGGCTTCTAAATGTCCCACCAAATCACTAGAAGCCTGCTTCGCATCCATCGTTCCATACGTAAAGCCAATTAAATCCGATAAGCGATGGTCTCGGAACACGATCGCCAAAGGCCCATAAGGCGTTTCCAGGCGATATGGACGGTAGAGGACTTCTGGGTCTAAAACATTCCCCGCCTCATCCCGGTGGAAAAAATGTTTTAGCGTACACCCCAACACCGCCTCATCCGAGCAAATCCACTCGAACCCTTGCTGAGCAATGTAGGGTAAAATCTCAGGACTAACGGACTGCTCACTGGGCCACAACCCACGGGGCGTCCGACCAAAGCGGTCTTGATACATCGTCCACGATTTCTTCAGGTGCCGGGGAATATCTTCTGCCCACTGAAAGCGATGTTGCGGCAAGTTCATGTGGGGGACAGCCCGACGCCCTGCATTGGTATCTGCTAGTAAGGGCAAAATGGGGTGTGTGTAGGGGGTTGTGGTGACTTCCAGCTGACCGGCATCTTGCATTTTCCGGTGCTGGGGAATAATCCGACCGATGATTTCTCTCTGCTTCGAGAAAATTCGTTGGCGATCGCTCAAGGTGAAATTACGCCCCTGCTTTAACCAGCCCTCAATCTCTGGGTCATCCCAAAACAGCGGGTCAATCCAGGCTAGATTGTGCCACGCCAGCAAGTCACTAAAATCTTCGAGCGTCCAATTATCCAGGCACCATTCCCTTCCTTTGTCCTGTCGCAACCCGTACAGTTCCCTGTAGCGGGGGTGGGGGTCAATCAGGGTGTGGTGATTACCATCAAAAAAATGCTCAATGATAAATTGCTTCTGTTCGGTGTTCAGCTGTTCGCTGGGTGTCAAAGCCACTTCCAGATACGGGTCGAACGCTTTACCCCCGATGTAATCTTCGAGCTGCAAAATCAGCGAAGGAACTAAGTTTACCGTCTGATGCAGCTTTGGATAGCGCTCTAAGAGAAGCACTAAATCTAAGTAGTCTTTCGTACCGTGCAGGCGCACCCACGGTAGACGGTATTTCCCTAAAGCAACCGAGCCGCGATCGCGACATTTGTACAAAGGCTGGTGCTGATGCCAGATAAAAGCGACGTATAAGGGATGAGACATGCGTTTTGAGTCGGATGAGACGTGTGAGTCAAGAGTTAGGGGAGATCACAATAGTTCTCCCCTTCTTAACTCTTAACTTTTAACTCAAAACGGCTACATGACTTGCTCAACTTCAGCAATTTCCGGAATGAATTCGCGTAAACGCCGCTCAATCCCCATTCTCAGAGTCATGGTTGAGCTGGGGCAAGACCCGCAGGCACCTTGAAGCCGCAGTTTAACAATGGGGCCATCTAACTCGACGAGTTCGACATTGCCACCATCAGCCATCAAGTACGGACGCAAGTCATCCAAAACTGTTTCGACGTTCTCAGGAGTTAGCGCCATTGTTTGGGACATAATTCTTCACCCTTTGTGCTTTTTTGATTGAATCGCAGTTATCTTACATCCTAGCTTCCTTGAGTAGAGCCGAAAGATTAGCTTTCAGCAATTAACTCCATTGTCTGGTATATCGGAAGAACTAATCGTTGAGATTGGTTGTCTTCTATACCAGCTCAATCAGCTAGCTAATCACTGAAAGATAATAGCTAATTGCTCAAGATTAAACGGCTACGGGCTCGAGAAGTTTGATATTAGAAAAGTTGAACTCGGTAGTGAGCCGATTTCCTCCATCGATCGCATGAACGACTTGGCGCGTCATGACATAATAATTGCCCACTTTCTCATAGCTCTCCTCAAACTCTCGTTTGGTCTTAAGATTGCCCGTCTTAGCCTCTCGGAAGATGGCGTTGTAGCCCGTTGAAACATAGCCTTCCCCCGTATCCAAGCTTTCGTTGGTATTAATCGTAAACGCCATTGGCCCCATCACCCGGCTAACTTGGCAGATTTCGGTACCTCGGACTTTGTAGTTCGACCCCATTGCATCGCCCTTAACCAGGATTTCTACGGCACCAGTCGTGTCTGATTCACCTAGGCTAAACTCGTTTTTCCCGTGAGCTTTTTCAAACGTTGATCGCTTGCGGTGGGTAACAATATCCCGCATTTGGTTATAAACGCTTTCTTGAACTTTCTCATCTTCAATGCCAGTGACTTCTACTGTGAGGTCATCCTTAATGCGAACTTCCCCTTTGTAGACTTCATCACCCTGCTTAATTTCGACATCCGCACGGTAACCGGGAAAGTTGGCGTCCCATGTGTAGCGGTTTTCGTAGGCGGCTTGAAACAACTCACGGGCGCTTTTTTGCTCTGTCATAAATCCTTATATTCAATCAACCATCTCTAGTTTATGAATGTTTACCCAGTCTTGCGCTTCTATGGGATAATTTGAGTATCAATCGGTTAAAAGTTGGCAAGTCGAAAGTGCTAACCTTCAACCGACCAACCTGCTAACCTTCAACGTTCAACCCAATCCCTCAAGAAACACTCGCCGTGTTGGAAATCATCATGGGTTCCTGATAGAGAGGCACTGTGAAGGTAACGGTGGAACCTAGTCCTTCACCCATGCTGTAAAAGTTGACAACACCGCCCATTGTTTCCACAAGCCTTTGGGAGATGGTTAAGCCTAAACCTGTGCCGCCATATTGACGAGTGCGTTCGCCATCCACCTGACTGAAGGCTTGAAAAAGCTTGTCTTGCTTGTCGAGAGAAACACCAATCCCAGTATCTGCCACTCGGATTTTGACCATACCGGGTAGTTCTTGGTCTTGAAACGAGACCTTTTTCTTCAGCACTTCCGCACTAATGGTTACCCCTCCTTCGTGGGTGAATTTAATCGCGTTACCTGTCAGGTTTAAGAGGACTTGCAGCAGCCGCTGATAGTTTCCGTACACAATGATTTCATCACGAGTATTGGGTAGCTCGATATTGAAACTGAGGTTCTTTTGTTGTGCTTGATTCTGAGTAAAATCTCGAACATTATCCAGCAGTTCATTGAGCTGAACTTCGCCTAATGGAAGCTCCATTTTACCAGCTTCAATTTTGGCGATATCTAAGATATCGTTAATGATGTCCAATAGATGCAGCGCTGATTTATGGGCATCATCCATAAATTCCGCCTGTTCCTCAGGCGTATCTACCATGCCGTCGATGATTAGCTTGAGGCTACAGATAATGCCGTTGAGGGGAGTTCGTAACTCGTGGGTCGTGTTGGCAAGGAATTGGCTTTTGAGCCGGGAAACCGCTTCAGCCTGTTCCCGTGCTTCTTCTAACTCTTTGTACAGGGTAGCGTGAGCGATCGCGGTTCCCACTTGTTCCGCTAGTTCTCGCACCAATTCAATTTCTGCCTCACTCCAGATGCGGTGGCGATTGCACTGTTGCAGTTTAATCAAACCATTGGGTTGGTCAGTATAGGTAGTGGAAACCACCAACACTGACTCCTTCTGGCATTCTGAACTAGTGGCTTGCTCGATCACCACCGGTTCGCGACTAAACAGGGCTTGTCTTAGGTAAGGCTCCGAGGCCAGTTCCAGCTTTTTCCCCACCATTGAGCGACGTAGCTGTTGACCGTACTCTGCCTTTACCCGGACTTCTGGGTCATCGGGTTTATAGGAGCAGATGATGCAGTGGCTGACTTGGAGTGCCTTGCCCAGACTTTTTACAGTCTCTTGCCAAATGGTATCGAGATCGAGGGTCCGTCGAATCTTGCGAGCAATCTGAGTGAGCAGTTTTTGATTGGGGTCTAGACTTAAAGGCACGAAAGAGTCGATTACTTTCTGTACCGAGGATTCAGGCAATAGGTGACCCATCACCAGAACCGTTGTGGCTTTGCCATCCGCTTGCAGAATTGGGCTGATGACCAACTCAAAGGGGAAGACTTGATCGTTGTAAGCCAACGAATGGATACAACGCTCAGGAGTTCGTTGCTCTAGAATTCGCTGAATTTGTTCCAGATACGCGTCAGCCGCGATCGGATGAAATGTGTCATGAAGGGGAAGCCCAACCACTTGCTCGTTTGTCAGACCATAGCGCTCAGCGCCTTGCCAATAGAAAGAGTGGTACTGACCAGATGCATCCTGAGTAAACACAAGTTCAGACCCTAACCCCTGCAAGAAGCTAGATTTGCTTGGTGCAGTAGCAGATTCCATAGCGGTATACCCAGAACGAGAACGTTTTAGATTAGCAGGAGCAGTCATCAGACAAGACCTGGAAACGGCAGTTGATCAACCACAGGTATTATTTAGCTATAGCCATTCGGGCGAAGAGCAACAGATAGCGGCTCAAATAGCAGAGGCTCAAAAGCCTCAGGTTAAAGCCTATATCTGTTTTATCTCAATCATTCCATTCGCCTCGCGACGGTACAGGCGGATTTCGGTCTAAGGCACGGGTTAATTCGTCATCCCGTTCCCGTTCTCCTCTGAGCCACTGACGAATTGCCGTTTCAATCACTCTACTCGGATCATTGGTCAAGTGGTTGATTTGCTCCAATAGTTCAGAATCTAAGTGAATAGAAATCTCTTCTTTTTCCGCCGAATGCTCTCTATGTACGCCATGATCGTTCATAAGCACAATTTTAGTTCCCCTAGTATGCATTTTACGATAACTATCAAATAGCCAGCCTTGGAGAAAGCAACGCACCGAAAGCTGATCTGGAGTCAGGCCTACAAGGCATTCCCCATCAGGGGTATCTCCCGCTTTTGTAAGCAGA
>NZ_DATNPA010000228.1:0-11965 GCF_036703385.1 Allocoleopsis sp.
TCTAGCACAGACGACAATCCCATCTGCTCTAGCGCATCTAGCCCACTGGGCATCAGTCCTTCACCGCGAAAAACTCTGCGGAAGTTACGGGAGGATTCAATCAGTTGGACGGTGATGCCTCGTTTGACGAGAAGCAGTGCAAGCGTTACACCAGCAGGTCCAGCCCCGACAATTACAACCTGAGTCATCACTTTAAAACTGCATTGATGACTTCAGAATACCAAAGGGATATGCGATCGCACAGCGGCTGCAAAAGAGATTCGCAACCCATCATTACCATAGAGTTTGAAAGACACAGATAGCAGGGGAGGCAGAGGAAGCAGGGGGAGAGTTTTATGCGGGTGGGTTATTTGTGCCAAGCTGGTCTAAAGTC
The DNA here is from genome assembly GCF_036703385.1 of Allocoleopsis sp. Taxonomy (NCBI): domain Bacteria; kingdom Bacillati; phylum Cyanobacteriota; class Cyanophyceae; order Coleofasciculales; family Coleofasciculaceae; genus Allocoleopsis; species Allocoleopsis sp. The sequence goes on from NZ_DATNPA010000228.1 coordinate 374, forward strand.
TCTGGAAAGAACTACCAATACGATGCGATCGCCATATATTAGTCTTAAAGGGGAGTCGGGAATCGGGAGTAGGGAATGGGGTAGGTAACAGAAAGGGGATTATTACCTCACCTGAAACCAGCCACTTGGTCTTGTGGGGGCTTGTACCCTTCTTAAATGGGATTTCTGATCAGAAGAATTGGCAACAGCTCGTTCCAGGCTAACGCCTCGCAACGCTTTCGCTATTCCCGATTCCCTACTCCCTACTCCCTACTTCCCTGTTGGTCAATTATTTCATTTGAGGAATCAAACAAGAGAATATAGGATTCACGTCGGGACAATTTTTTCAAATTAGGGAACTGATTGATGACAAAAGCAAATTTTCTTTGTATTAAGTTTTTCATAGGATTTAATTAGGTTGTTAAACAAAGGGTATGGCTATTAATCTTTCACGTTACTGCCAGACTTGAGGGACTTTAATTGAGCAACAAGGGGCGTGGTTTAGCAATGCCATAGCCCTGTGCATAATCCACCCGAATCGCTGTAATTTTTTCGAGGATGGCTTTATTTTCAACAAACTCAGCAATGGTTTGAAGACCCATCACATGTCCAATATGATTGATGGCTTCTACCATTGCTAAATCTGTTGGTTCATCTACAATCTGCCTGACGAATCCCCCATCAATTTTGAGATAATCCACCGGCAAGTTTTTCAGATAAGCGAACGAGGACATACCACTGCCAAAATCATCCAAGGCGAAGCGGCAGCCAACTTGTTTGAGCGATCGCATAAACTGAGCCGCTTGACGTAAATTAGCGATAGCCACGGTTTCAGTTATTTCAAAGCAAATCACCTGAGGTGGTACTTCGTGTAAAACTAACTGTTCGCGCACAAACTCAATGAACTGCTCGTCGCTAACACTAGCACCTGAAATGTTAATGGCATACAAACAATCACAATCATCCCCCAGCAATCGGCAAGGGTTTTGCTTTTCTCGGTAGTGCCGTCCCAGACTGGTAAACAGTGTGCGAATGACCCAACGGTCGATGCAGTGCATGAGATTGTAGCGTTCCGCAGCAGGAATAAACGCCATTGGCGACACCAAGTTACCCTGTTCATCAATCAGGCGCAGGAGAATTTCGTAATGGGTTGCCAAGGACGACGTTTGGCGACTGGGGACAATTGACTGGTAATAAAGGCAGAAACGATTCTCCTCTAGCGCTTGAGTCAGCCGCGCTACCCATTGCATTTGGCTTTGTTGAAGTGCCAATTCGTGATCGTCGGCTTGATAAACCTGCACGCGATTACGCCCTTTGTTTTTGGCGGCATAGCAAGCTGAGTCGGCAGCACTCATCACGCTAGTCACACCTTGAGTGTTGGCGTCAATGGCAACTAAGCCAATACTGACCCCGATACTGAACGTTTTGCCCTGCCACACGAAACGAAACTCCTGGATTTGCTCGCGCAGCTTGGAAGCCACCCGCTCGGCCGCATCGAGGGGGCAATGGAATAGCAGCAAGCCAAATTCATCTCCACCTAGCCGAGCTAAAGTATCGGAGCTACGCACCAGGCTTTGAAATAAAGCGGTCACTTGGCGCAACAGTTCATCCCCAGCAATATGACCGCAAGTATCATTGACCAGTTTGAATTGATCGAGATCGAGATAACACAAAGCGTGTTGCTGGCCTGAAGTCTTAGCCGTCATCACAGCCTTTTGTAAGCAATTTTCAAAGAAGCGTCGGTTGACAAGTCCCGTCAGGGCATCGTGGCTAGCTTGCCAAGATAGCTGCTGTTCGATGTGGCGGGCGGCGGTTACATCCCTCAACACCAATACCGCACCGATAATCTGGTTGTCGCTCGCACGAAGGGGTGTGGCGCAATTATCCACCGCCAATTCATCACCCTCACGGGTAATCAGGACTGCTGGCTTATCCAGGCAAACTTGCTTGCCAGAACGCATAGCAGTTTCTGCTGGACTTTTACAAACCTCGCGAGTCGTTTCATCAACTATCCTGACGATGTCAGATAGCGGCTTTCCTTTGGCTTCCTGCACAGGAAAGCCTGTGAGTTCAGAAGCGACGGGATTGAGATACTCAACCAAGCCTTGGGCATTAATTGTAATGACGCCATCACCGATGGACTGCAACGTTACTTGAGCCTGTTCTTTTTCTTGAAACAGCGCTAACTCGACCATCTTGCGCTGAGTGATTTCAGCTTGCAGTGAGGCATTAGCTTGGGCTAATTGTGCGGTTCGTTCCTGAACTTTGATTTCTAGAGAGTCATGGGCATGACGCAGTGCCTCCTCGGCAATCTTACGTTGTGTAATTTCACATTCAAGTTTTTTGTTAGCGGCTTCAAGAAGGGCTGTTTGTTGTTCGAGCAACTGTGTTTTCTTGAACAGTTCAACAAACACCGTCACCTTTGATTTAATGATTTCCGGCGCAAAAGGCTTTAAGAGATAGTCCACTGCGCCAAGGGAATAACCTCTCTCCACATGAGTCTCGTCTTGATTCAGTGCTGTGATAAAAATAATTGGAGTGTGTTGCGATCGCTCTCTTTGTCGAATCAGCGCTGCCGTTTCAAACCCATCCATTAGAGGCATCTGGACATCCAGCAGAATCACAGCAAAATCATGATTCAGCAAGCATCTTAAGGCTTGTAAACCCGAATCAGCCGTTACCAGATTCAGTCCGGGACTATCCAGTATCGCCGATAAAGTCAGCAAATTTTTCGGTTGGTCGTCTACTAAGAGAATGTTAACGTTCTGTTCGGGTAGCATTAACAAGGTGTCCGGCAGCGGATTAAGGGAGCGATCGCTCTTACCACACTGTGCTGCGATAATCTTGTGTGTGAGCTGCGCGGAGGGTTTCATCAACGTTCCACACGAAAGGCTGTATTGCTACCTTAGGACAATGAAGCTGTTTTCGCATTGTCCGTAGGGTTTACTTCTACGGGTACACCACAAGGCAACTGGCTTTCCTGCTGCGACGGAGGGAAAGCCTTTTTGTTGTGCGATCGCTGTAATCGATTGAATTACCATAATAGTGGTGAACGACCCAAATATCTGAGCGAATTATTGTGAGAAAACTTATTCGTGGTTTAGGAATTTTTTTGGGAAGTCTTCTCTATGCTTTAATTTGGTTAAGAATTTTCTATTTTTCCTATAATTATCGTTCAGCAGAGAGTCTTGATTATGTTGTTATATTGTTTCCTTTTATATTTATTGTATCTTTTAGTTTGGGACTTTATATTAATGCGCTTATATTTTGGTTCTTTTCTAAGCGCGAAAGAGATATTTTCCCCTCAGCTTTATTAGAGCGTTCTGTTATTGTTTTTGTCCTAAGCATTTGTATAGTAGCTGTATTTGGAATTGATATATTTGGAATTGATTTTTGGAGTTTGGGGATAATTTTACTTTTTCCGCTAGCAGGAATTAAAGTAGCTTCTCATTCCCAAACTAACAAAACTTTAAAGCATTTTGGCAAAGAATTTTCTAGTGCCTTGTTAATTAATTTATTTTTTCTAATGGTTGTATGTATTAACGACTTTCCCGGAGTGAATGCTCCAGTTGAAGCTCGACAAAAATGGGCTTATAGGGAATTATATGCCTATTCATCAATAGCGGATTACATCAAAAAAGATAAGGTGATAACACGTAACATTGGTCAAATAAGATTTGTCGCGCCGACAAAGGGGAGAAATCTTCTTTTTAGAATAGGTGCCGGCAACATGGTTACATCGGAACTTACGCTGGAAGTGGTTGGAGAAAAGGGAACAGGCATTGCTTACATAACTGCTATGGGGGGGTATGTACAGGATATAAGTTTTGAGTATTAGGGTAAAAAGACTAAACTCCACTAAACGTCCACTAAACGGTGGAGTTCGGGTATACCAGATAGTGAGATTGCGAAACCGGAGCCGATACCAGATAGTAATATTGCCAAGCCTTTGGCAGAGTCAACATGATTGTGGAATTGAAGTAACAACATTTGGGAATAGCTCGTGAATGAAGCTACTCTCTACTCCCAATTCCCCATTCCCTTTTTGATTATGCTTCGCCCTCCTATTCCAGGCGAGCAAACTGATAATGAGACTCTACCTTAGGATCGGGTTGGACTTGGACTAAAAGTCCGATATGGGGAGAGGATTTGCGATCGCCTGATCGCTCAAATTCCACTTTTCCTGTAGCACCGATGGCTGAAAAATCAGGACTCGACAGTTCCTGCCTCAACCGCCAGCGACTGGGAATCCCATTCATCCGCCTCAACCCTTCAGCCATTGCTTGAGTCGCGTCGTATCCCATCGCCGTTCGCCAGTTTACAGCTCCCTTCCAAAACTCTTCAGCGTTTCGGGCAAATTCGGAGCTAGGATTGTGCCAGGGAACTTCAATCACCATCTTGCCTTTTGCAGCTTTTTCCCCAGAATCTTTAAGTGCTCTTGAGTTGTACGTGTCACTTCCACCCAAAAGCGGCAAAGCTCCATTGTTGCTATTGACCACGAGAAATGCTTTTTCCAAGGAATCCTTTGTGCCGGGAACGAGCAGCAACACTTCGGCTTGGTTTTGTTTGGCTAGATTCACACAGTCGCCTGCACTGAAGTTTCCCACAGATAAGTCGCACTCCGCCACAAATTTTTGCGAAGGAAGCCGTTTTCGGAACTCGTTTTTGAGAGACTCGCTATACGTGCTGTTTCGGTGATAGGCAACAGCAGCTCTGGTGGCTTTAAGTTGGTTAACCATGTAGTTAACGAGGCTTTTGGCGGCACTCGCATCACTGGGAATCGTGCGAAAAACCCACTCACTGAAATTAGATAGATTGACAGCCGTACTAGTGGGAGAAATGACAACGAGTCGTTTTGCCTGATACACCTCGCCTGCTTTTAAGGTGCTGTCGCTGGAATAATGACCAATCACTCCTAAGATATCCCCATTTTCTGCCAGGGTTTCGGCAACTTGTTCGACAATTTCAGGATTATCTTCATCGTTAGCAATGGCGATCTGTAGCAATTTTCCCTGAATACCACCCCGGCAATTCAGGTTACTTGAAGTCTCTTCAACCGCACGGGAAATTTCTTCAAGCGTACAATTCAATTCACTCTGAGCCTGAGCAACCCCACGCAGAACTTCTAGAGCCACATTAGACTCCCTACCAATGGGAACGCTGACTGCAATTTTCAGCTTTTGACCTGTATTCAGCGCGGCATTCTGTTCAGCGATCGCATTATTCAGGTAAATCAGGGTTTCTGGGTCATTTTTCTGTTTCCGCAGCGAGTTCCTAAAGTGCTTGATGGCATCATCAAATTGCCCCGTCGAAAAGGCTTTGATTCCCTTCTCTTTGTCGGGGTTGGTATTTTGACTCATCAGAAGTCGTTCTCCCGAACTGATGCGAGTTGCGATCGCAGGAGTTGCGATTGGAGGTGGAGGGGTAGAGGGAACTAGAGAAGAAATGAATTGAGAGCCGATAATTACTGCGATCGCAGTTGCCAGCGCTCCCCCAGTTAAAACGGCTACCTTGTGCGATCGCCAAAGCTGACATAGTTGCTTTCGCACGTTAAAAAGGGGACTTTGAGGCCATTTGAGCGATTTTTCGCTGGGGTTCTGGCAAATGATCGGCAGCCAAGATGCACAAGGAAATTCGCCTTCCATTCCCTGTAACATTTCCCGCGCCTGTCGTACCGCCATGTAAAACGATTCCCCTTTGGAGAAATCGTTCAAGAAGTACCGCAAAAATTTCTGCGCTACGCGATCGGGCACCGGTTCCCGCATCACAATCACCTGAGGAATTCTTAAATCCGCCAGTTCGCGGGCTAATCCCAAGCCATCACAGGAATTGAAGATAGCTAACTTTAAGCCATTTTTAATTGCTTTTTTTAAGGCATTTTTCAACTGACAGAGAGATAAACTATCCGCATCGTTGAGTTGAATGACGCTGCTATTATCTCCTCTCGAACTCGAACTATGCCCTGCAAAAAACAGAATATCCCAAGGGCGATCGCACAGCTTTTCATTGAGCTTGTCTCGCTCTGGTTTTTCCAGGAGGGTAACGTTCGCATCTGGTAACCTCTTGAGGATGTCTAAATCTTCCCGAACGTCGAGTCCCTCGTCACCCCCTAAAATCGCTAGAATTTTCACCGGTGGTTTCAGAGGAGGTGCGGGTGGCGCGAAACGGCCACCTAGAGAGAATTCCGCCTGCTGGCGACGCTCAAACAAATCCCACAGATGCCAAGGTAACTTTTGTAGGAGTTCATCTTCGGTTTGAAAGATTACACGAACTGACTCATGACGGGCTATTTCATCCTGAACAAATGTACGTAAACTTTGCAGAGACGGCTGCCAAAACCATTCCTTGAGGCGAATTTCCAGGGCTTTGGCAGCCTCCTCACAATCATTCCGGGTAGAAACGTTGGTAACCTGCGAAGTAGGCGCTTTCAGAATTCTTCGCACTTGCTCTAAGCCATAATACTTCGCTTGCCACTGGGCATAAAGCGTGGGAATTTCGGGGGCTGGAGGCAGCCAATCTCGACTATCCGTATAGGGAAGCTGATTATTCTCACTAATTTCCAGGGTAACGGGAAAACCTTCCTCAAAATTACCTTTGCCAATTTTCAAAACAACCAGCTTGTCCATAGGAGTTACGAATTAGCCATCAAGGATTGGCAGCTAGCGATTAATAATTAGCGAGTAGTTAACACTAAAAGCTAACAATTAGCAAGCTTTTCAGACTAAAAAATTCTCTGTAATGCTAGCTTCATTCAAAGCAACTTTGACACTAAAACGGTCTCCTGCATCAGCCGTAAACTTGAACTGAATGTAATTGTCTTTTTCTCTAGCTGGAACTTCAGAAAAGATATTACCCGCTTCATCCAAAACAATGAGTTGCAAACCCAGGGGTAGATGGGACTGGCTTGCCAAGGGGTACACTCTTAAGAGAATTGCTATGCTGCGATCGCGCTTGGGTAAAACGGCAACCATCAGCGCAACGGCATAACCCGTCAAGTGGAATCCTAAATCCGCGACTCTTCTCACGCCACTGGCAGGATGGTTTGGCTCAAGTTCCCAGAGGCTTTCCGCTGCTTGCCAGCGAGTTTCTTCATCCTGGGTGGTTTGCAGAATCTGAATCAACTCTTGTTTGGTTTTGCCGCGAAATCTTAACGTTCTGCTGCGAAATGCCGAAGCTAGGCTGACTTGTCTTGTCGCGAACAGTTGATCAATGGCTTGCCAACCTGCTTCAACAATACCCTCTAGCCAATTGCGTAGATTGACGACTTGCGGTGCTGCTGGTTCAGGGACTTGATAAAATTCTGAGAGGTAAGCCGGAAAATCTGCAAGCGATCGCAACTCACTCAAGGGTATGATTCCTTGTTGATGGGCTACGCTTGGGACAAATCCAAGTAGGATGGCTTCTTTCAGTGATGAATTTAGCTGCACCGCTACATAGCCAATTCGGTTATCCCAAGCCTCCGGCGGCACTTCCATAACCTTACTATTGGGCAGAACTGGGCGACACTCTAACTTTCCTAAACGTTTGACATTTAAATCAGCCACATCCATAAATTTCTGCATTAATGAATGATGACTATCACTCGTTTCTAACTCGGTTTCTAAGCCCATGCATCGACAGTAAAAATTTACGGCATATCGAGCTAAGCTATTGAGATAAACTTGCTTTGCCTTCTGAGGTTGGGTGTGTTGTCGGCGATGCTGCTGTGCTAGCGCATGAGCCTCGAAAGATAGCAGGACTTTAAACGTTAAAGATTCAGCTGTCTGATTCATGGTTTACCCCTCCGTCTCCTTCATCAAAGCGACACTGCAAGTACTTCTGAAAATACGGTATCAATTTACGCAATCGACGGTGGAAAAAACTACAAAGTGTCTGGATGGATAGATTGTTCAATTCAGCCGATATTTGTTCCCAGGTTTTTTCTTCTACCATCCGGGCGATAGCTAGATATTGAAAATTGGCCTGAGGATAACCGCGAATATGCTCATTTTTTAAAAGGTTCTCTGGATCGTCTTCGAGAAATTGCTGTAACAATTGGAAGTCAGATAAGGTCTGTTCTTCGCAGATTAAGCAGTCTTCGAGTTCATTTAAAGAAATTACTCTTCCCTGCGGATTTGCCTGCCGAATATTAGTCAGACCCTGATTCAGATATCTCTCAACTACATCCTGAAATCGCTTATAGAGTAAATAATTCACCCATGCCATGACTGGATGTTGTGGATTATAGCGGTCAATTTTTTGGCAAATTTCCAGCAACGTTTTCTGAAGTGCTTCATGATAAAGGTCTTCGTAAAGATTAGGCGACCATGACCCTCGTTGGGGATGGCTCAGGCTGTCGGCTTGCAAAATTTCATTAACCAGCCGATTTAAAGCGAGTTGTCGTTGGGGACTCAAGGGTGGATGCTGCGTAGCTGCGATCGCTAGTTGTTGTAGTCGCTGATCCAAAGCATTGCCGGATGAAACGCTTTCTCTGCACTCATTCTCCATTGGCATAGAACTAAACGCGGGCTGGATTAGGTCTGCTTTCACATATCTCTCCATATTTGAGAGCTTATGCATTTTTTGGGGAAATCGTTTTTACTGCTCATGCTTCTATCGCTCCAGGCCGACCACAAGCACTACCACAAAACCGTAAATTTCTCTCCTCACCTCCACTTCCCAGTTGCCGCTGATTCTTGGCTGATGCACTTCTTAAAGGTGGATGCCACTTCATCTCTGCTAAACCCACTACGTTGAAATACCCCTCATACACGGCTAAGAGAGCTTGAGTTTGTGCAAAAGCCTGAGCAATATTTGACGGATGAGACTTACCCTCAAGATTAGAATCAGGTTCATGGTGGATGAAACGACCAAACACCCTATGACAATCGTTGTAATACTGGCGAGTATGCAAAATGTGAACGTGCCAAACTCGGTCGATTTCTGGAGTTGGGACTAGCAAAAGTTGGGGATATAGGAAGCTAATGAACAGAAACGTCTTGTAGCGCTCAATTGCACGGAAAGCTTGCTCAAGAGTCCACCCACACCCTTTTTTAGAGTCCGTCAGGTAAGCCGCAATTGACCAGAGGTTGAGTGACTTAAGCTTTTCCAGGCAAGCCAACGCTTCTGTGGATAAAGCGGGTTTGACGACTGACATCAGTAGAACTCCTCATCATGAATCTCTACTTGTCTTTCTGCATCTGAACTCAAAATTTACGCAAAATGCGGATGAATCAGAAAAACTTTGCCCTAGTCGATGGTCACCGAAAAAGGTGAACCAGAAAAAATTTTGGGATTTGCGTAAAACTTTTTGACTTTCGGCGAATAGCTTTTAAGTAGGTGGGCGTAAATGTACTTCACACCTAGAAGTCGGGTTTCACAGAAGTTACCGATTTCTCAAGCCTTACGAGTTTTAGCCTGAATTTTGCCTATCTGCTTAGCAATAGACCTCTTGCAAAAATCCTGAAATGCCCCCTAAATCCCCCAATTCTGGGGGACTTTGAGATGCCTGTTCCCCCCACCCCTCTCGTTCTCCCCTAAAAGGGGAGAGGAGTAAGGACGAAGCCTTTTTTTCTTGAGGGGTTAGAGGGGCAAAAATCGAATGAGAGCAAGTGGTTTAATCCACAAGCATTCCTTGATAGCTTGTGCTTCTTGACCGCTCGATTCACCAATGTCGGGATAAAAGAATGAGAAATTATCGATTGTTCAAACGAATTATTTTGGCTTCAATTGCCTTATTCGTTACGCTTATTATCACGGTCACCCATGCAGTAGCACAAAATCTGCCGTTTAACTGGGAATTCATCAATGTCAGTATCGACGTTCAGCCAAACGGAGATATGTTAGTCACAGAAACGCAAAAATATGTATTTAATGCCGCTTACACGAACCAGCGATATCGCTATATTCCCCTATCTAAAGTTGAGGAAATCACGGATATTACGGTTCAAGAAAATGGCAAAACCATTCCTAGTCAAACAGGCATCGAGAATAATCAACAGTGGATTCGGTGGGAGCATCAATTAAATCCTCCAGAAGCCCATACATTTGTATTGAGCTATCGAGTAGTTGGTGGATTGCATGTCTATAGTCAGAAAACTCAGGTGTATTGGAAAGCCATTTTTGCCGATCGCAAAGCTCCTATCCAGGCGGCGACAGTCAAGGTGCAGTTACCTGAGCCTCTATCCGGCAAGGTTCTTTCCTTTACGAATTTTGGCGTGAGTGCGATCGCTCGTGAGGTCAATCCTAGAACATTTGAGTTTGTTGCCAATCAGCCAGTTGAGCCTGGGCAGGAGTTAGAAGTTCAGATCGCATTCCCCACAGAAATTCTCAATGTTCCTAAACCTCGCTGGCAGCGAATTAACCTCTTAGGAATTTTACTAGGATTTTACTTCGGCTTTTGGTTCTTGACCGTTCCAGCTACAGTTGTTGGTGTATGTTGGGCGCTCAGCCTACTCGCAAAACGCTGTCCTCAATGCAAGGCGTTCAAGCTAAAACGCACGACACAAATTCTAGTTGCTCCAACCACAATCTCTGGGGGAAGACAACGAGTTACATCCCACTGCCACAACTGCTCCTACCATACCGAGCAGGAGCAAACACTTCCCCGAATTTCAGAAAGCTATCCTAGCGGAGGTGGTGGTGGCGGTGGTGGCGGTGGCGGTGGTGGTGGCGGTGGTGGCGGTGGCGGCGGTGGTGGCGGCGGTGGTGGTGGTTAAGTTGCCTTGCTCCAACCCTAAGGGAGTTAGTTTCCCTCGAGATAACGGGAACACTAAGGAGAGTAAATTCAACTTTTGCAAGAGACTTCCATGAACGCGAGTACACAACCCAGGATGAAAATTCTTTCCCCTCATCCGTAACTCTTGACTCCTGACTCCTGACCCCTATTTTCCAGCTATGCCTATTATGAATCCGATCAAACGAGTTGCAATTGTGGGAGGCACCCACGGAAATGAATTTACGGGCGCATACTTGATCAAGAAGTTTGAGCAGTTTCCCGATTTAATTAAGCGCAGTAGCTTTGAAACCGTGACTGTGTTCGCCAATCCTAAAGCCTTTGAACTCAAAAGACGCTACATTGACAAGGATTTAAATCGGTGTTTCCTCAACCAAGACCTGCAAAATCCAGCTCTCTTGGGCTATGAAGAGCAGCGAGCAAAGGCTATTGCTCAACAGTTAGGCCCTAAAAGCAACGCTCAGGTGGATGCGCTCGTAGATTTGCACTCCACTACGGCTAACATGGGACTGTCGATCTTGCTGGGTAGCTTGCACCCTGTCAGTCTGCAATTAGCGGCTTATCTGATCTCGATTAACCCACGGGTGAAGGTGTGTTCTTTGATGAGCCCCGATTCAGAAAGTGTACACCTGCGATCGCTCTGCGGATTGGGGATGGTGATTGAAGTGGGCTCCGTCGCTCAGGGAGTCCTCAATCCGACATTATTTCAAGAAACCGAAAGCCTGATTCATTCGGTTTTGGACTACTTTGAAGCGTGTAACCAAGGTACGACGCTACAGCTTCCCAGCACGCTCACGCTCCATAAATATATAGAGGAGATTGATTACCCTCGAAATGAGCAAGGTGAGCTTGAGGCGATGATCCATCCCCAGCTTCAGTTTAGGGACTATGAACCCCTT
>NZ_DATNPA010000229.1:0-4998 GCF_036703385.1 Allocoleopsis sp.
AACAAGAATCTCTCCGCCTAGTTGATGCAAATCAACAGATCATGCAAAACTGGGCGTTTCATGCTCCCTGCAATTTCCAGCATAAATACCACTTGGTAGAAGCTGAAAAAGCGAGAGTTTTAGAGCAAAAAATCGAAGCAATGGAATATTATGATCGCGCCATTCAAGGTGCCAGAGAACAGGGATACATCCAGGAAGAAGCACTAGCTAATGAACTGGCAGCCGAATTTTATCTCGATTGGGGTAGAGAGAAGGTTGCCCAAACTTATATGACTGAAGCCTACTATGCTTATTTTCGCTGGGGAGCGATCGCTAAAGTTAAAGACTTAGAATCAAACCATCCTTTCCTAGTATCGCAAACTCATAGCACAGACATCCCAAAACATCAGGTCACTCGCACCACGACAGGCAGCACCAGCACTGAAAATTTTAGCAACTTCTTAGACGTAGCGAGTTTTATCAAATTTTCTCAGGTGATTACGAGTGAAATTGTCCTGGAAAAGTTGTTGAATAAATTAATCAAAATTTTGTTGGAAAACGCCGCTGCTCAAAAAGCCATACTGCTGCTGCTCAAAGATGACCAACTCTACATCGAAGCGACCGGTAATACGACCGATGATAGGGTGACGGTTTTACAATCGATTCCGGTTGAGACGAGCCAGGATTTACCCCTCTCGGTTGTAAACTATGCCTTTAGGAGCCAAGAAAATCTTGTCTTAAACGACGCAACGATTGCCGAGCCCTTTAATGCAGATTCCTATATTCAAAACTCTCAATCCAAATCAATCCTTTGTTTACCGATTCTTTATCAATCCAAGCTGCAAGGCATTATTTACCTAGAAAATAATCTGGCAGTGGCGGCTTTTACCCAAGAGAGGGTAAAAGTATTAGAAGTCTTAGTTTCACAAGTCGCGATCGCAATTGTTAATGCTCAACTCTACGCTCAAGTGCGCGACAATGAGAGCCGACTAAGGCAATTCCTCGATGCGATGCCAGCGGGAGTGTTTGTCACCGATAGGCAAGGTCAGCCCTACTATACCAATCAAATTGCACAACAGATTCTCGGCAAAGGAGTTGTCAATTCACTCACAGCCGAGCAATTACAGGAGGCTTATCAAGTCTATCTCGCAGGCACGGAGCAATTGTACCCCAATGAACGCGCAGCGATCTCTCAAGCCTTGCAAGGGCTAACGGTGAAAGTTGATGATATGGAAATACGCCACCCTGATAAGACCGTTCCCATAGAAGTGTTGGGAACGCCCATTTATGACGAAGAGGGCAATATTGCTTACGCGATCGCTGCTTTTACAGATATCACAGAACGCAAACAGGCAGAAGCAGAACGAGAAAAGTTTCTGAATGAACTGTCTCATCTCAATCACGATTTAGAACAAGCCAACCAGCAACTTGAAGAGTATTCCCACACCCTAGAAGAGAAAGTCGAACAGAGAACTGCCGCCTTAAAAGCGGCGCAAACGCAGATTATTGCCAAAGAAAAACTCTCCTCCCTGGGTGCTTTAACCGCCGGGGTGGCGCATGAAATCAGAAATCCGCTCAACTTCGTCAACAATTATGCCGAAGGTTCGGTGGAGTTAACCGAGGAACTGCTCGAAGAAATGGACAACCAAGCGGAACATCTCGAGGCAGATACCTTGGACTACATCAAACAGATGTTAATCGACATTCGAGATAATGCGGCTGCGATTCACCAGCATGGTCAAAGAGCTGAGAACATTATTCACAGTATGATGCAGCACGCACGCACGGATAGCGGTCAACACCAACCCACTGACCTCAATGCTTTGCTTGACCAAGCGGTGCAGTTAGCGTATCACAGCAAACGTGCGAGCGATAGTCAATTTAATGTGTTGATTTGCAAGGATTATGACGACTCTATCGGTCAATGGGAGGTGGTATCCGGCGACCTTAGCCGCGCTTTTATCAACATGATCGATAATGCTTGCTATGCCGTCCAAGCCAAGCAGAAACATAATCAGCCGCCGCAGGGTAATGACAGACGAGAATGCCTATCCCAGGAGGAAGTTTTTACTCCCACACTTTGGGTCAAAACCCAACACTTGGGCGAAGCCGTAGAAATCCGCATTCGTGATAATGGTATAGGCATTTCACCAGAGATCACAGAGAAAATCTTCCATCCCTTCTTTACCACCAAGCCGACGGGAGAAGGAACGGGCTTGGGGCTATCTCTAACCCATGACATCATCGTGGGACAGCATAGCGGTAGCCTGAAAGTGGAGACCGAACCGGGAGCTTATACCGAGTTTATCATCACGTTGCCGAAGTCTTTGTCCGCTTGAGCTTGAGACGCTCCCTCCAGCCATCGCTATTCTATCTGGTCTATAACATACAGTGTAGGTCGTCTTTCCTCCCACCCCTTCTATAGATGACCTTCCATAATGCCCGGAGGTTTATGTGAATTTTGACTTAGAGCCAAGCGACGTGACACCAGCCAGAATCTTAGTTGTGGATGATGAATTAGAGTTAGAGCGTCTGATCAAACAGCGATTGAGGAAGAAGATTCTCGCCAAAGAAATTGAGTTGATTTTCGTCCGCAATGGTCTAGAAGCTTTAGAGGAGGTGAAAAGTAATCGCCAAATCGACATGGTGCTGACGGATATCAATATGCCAGAGATGGATGGTCTCACTTTGTTGAATAAACTCCGTGAAATAGATGACACCCTGAAGGCAGTAGTGATTTCTGCCTATGGTGATATGAAAAATATTAGAACAGCCATGAACTCTGGTGCCTCGGATTTCATCACCAAACCGATAAATTTTGAGGATTTAGCGATTACCATCAACAAAACGCTGAAGGATGTCAAAGAAGTTAGAGAAACAATTAAACAGTTGCAACAGGCACAACTTCAACTCATTCAGCATGAAAAAATGGCAGTCCTTGGTCAGTTAGTCGCGGGGATTGCCCACGAAATGAATAACCCACTTAGTTGTATTGCAGGCTATACTGATCTATCGAACCAGGGGGTTAAGAGTTTAATTAATCACTTACGACTTTATCAGCAAAAATTTCCAAATCCTGGGTTAGAAATCGAGCAAGATGCAGAAGATATAAAATTAGAATATTTTTTAGAACGTTTACCCAGGATGCTGTTTATCATGGCAGAAAGTACAGACCGCCTCGTTCATATTAGTAATTCTTTGCGTACTTTTTCTCGTAGCGATACGGATTTTCAAGTCTTAGCTAATATCCATGAAGGGATCGATAGTACTTTAATGATTTTACAACATCGGCTGAAAGGTAACAATGAACGCCCAGATATTCAAGTGATAAAGGACTATGGAGATATCCCTCAAGTTAAATGCTATTTGGGACAGCTGAATCAGGTGTTTATGAATATTCTGGCCAATGCGATCGATGCTTGCGAAGAGTCAAATCAGAGTCGCACATTTGATGAAATTAAAGCGAATCCGAATACGATCACGATTAAAACGGAAGTCAGTGAGGATAACCAAAGGGTTGTGATTAAGATCAAAGATAATGGGCCAGGAATGCCTGAAGAAGCCAAATCCCGTATCTTCGACCAATTATTTACCACAAAAGCCGTTGGCAAAGGTACGGGTTTAGGGTTATCGATCAGTTCCCAAATTGTGGAAGACACACATGGCGGTAGTCTAAGTTGTGATTCCGTGTGGGGAGAGGGAACGGAGTTTGCGATCGCCATTCCCATCGATTAAAATTAAACCCCCGACTTTACTCGCATTTCCAGATACACTATCTCAGGGCTACCGTCATTCTATTTGGGATTTTGGATTTGGGATTTTGGATTGTCCCCACGCTTGAAAGCAGCGGCTTGAAACCTTCTTGGTTTTTGTTCACTATCTCAGCTATTTATCAAGTGACCGCATTGCAGTACAATAGTACTACTTTAAATGAAGCGTTAGTCATAACATAAAAATGGCATCCGTCAATAACCTAGTAAGACCATTTTTGAAGTGGGCAGGGGGGAAAAGGCAGCTAATCCCGACGATTATAGGAAACCATCTTCCTAAAAAGTACAACATGTACTATGAACCTTTTATCGGTGGAGGAGCGCTTCTTTTTACCTTGCAACCTAACAAGGCTATTATTAATGATAGTAATTCAGAATTAATCAATTGCTATGAAGTTATCAGAGATTCAATCGATGAATTAATCGACGATCTCAAGAGACATGAGAATGATAAGAATTACTATTATGCGATTCGGGATTGGGATAGGAAAAAAAGTTATAGTCACAAAACTAAAATTGAGCGAGCATCAAGAATTATATTTCTAAATAAAACTTGTTATAACGGATTGTTCAGAGTTAATTCTCAAGGTCAATTTAATGTACCTTTCGGCAGTTATAAAAATCCTAATATTCTGGATGTAGGCGTTTTAAAAGCTGTCAATAAATATTTAAATGAAAATCAGATTAAACTCTTAAATCAAGATTTTAATGAAGCTGTAAAACAGGCACAAGAAGGCGATTTTTTATATTTCGATCCTCCCTATGATCCTGTTTCTGAAAGTGCTTCGTTTACGGGATATGATATTAATGGCTTTGATAAAGATGAACAGAGAAGATTAAAAAAAACCTGTGATGATTTAACTCAGAGAGGATGTTCTGTTTTACTAAGTAATGCCTACACAGAATTTATAGTTGAACTGTATAAAGATTATCATCAAACCAAAATATCTGCCACTAGAGCTATCAACTCCAATGGTCAAAAAAGAGGTAAGGTTGATGAAATTTTAATAAAAAACTATTTAAATCTCTAATGATGATATAGCCCTTCTCGATTGGATGCGGTACACTTTTAACCTCTCTCCTACAAGGAGAGAGCCTTTGAAATTAGCCCCCTTCCCTACTAGGGAGCCGGTCAAGAAGTCAAGGTTGACAAAATCTACTTTCTGGGGATGGGCGAAGCATTCGGAGACTAATTTATAGTAAGTGTCCAGGATTTTCCGTCCGAATGCTTCGCCCCTACAACTTTCAT
>NZ_DATNPA010000230.1:0-2404 GCF_036703385.1 Allocoleopsis sp.
TAGCTTCAGGTGCTGCCATTCATCTTCATTACCCAGAGACAGCACTTTGATCACGATCAGTTCTTCACTTTTCAAGTCACGGGCTAGAAGCGTTTGTCGTCCAGGTTGTTTTCCCAGTTGTTGCTGTACTTCGTAGCGCTGACCTAATATCAAATTGGTCATTTTTTCATCTCCATCTGCGCTTTCTAGTTTTTGTTACCTGGAGAAGATTTATCTTTTCCCTTGCCGTCGGCTTTCTCGCTCATACCATCGGGCAATCCCTTGACTGATTAACCCCATCGATAGCCCTGCAATCGGTGCTGGAGCTACAGTAAGCACAGAATTAAATGTTTTAAGGTAAGAATTTATGTCGTGGTTAGAGCTAGCAAAGCCGATTAAAGCAACAGCTGTGCAAACTAGGGTGCTGATTGTGCCAACAACTCGCCGATGAAGTCGGGGATTTTTGAGCGGGAAGTACCATAAACGTGTCCAAATGCCCACAAATAATCCGTTGGCAAACCCCAAAGGAATGCCTGCCAAGCCACCCAAGTATGCGCCAAATATTGTCCCATAACCCGGAAAAAAGGCTGTGCCATAGATTCCACCGTAGACGCCTCCCGCTACAACTCCCATCGCTGTACTGCGCCAGACGGCGTTCCATAGCAACTCAACGGTTGTTACTGAATTTTCTTTGTTAAGCAAGAGCTGATTACTCTGCCTGAAGGGCTGTTCTAGAGCTTGCAACGCTGATTCGGTAGAGGTGAAGCGACGATCTAAACTCGGCTCTATCATTTGACTCAGCCAATCGGTAAAACCGTGGCTGAGATGAGCCGCTTGCTGAAATTCAATCCTCATATCTTTTTGAGGTAAGTCAGCAGGATGTGCCCTTGTTGCCAGGGTAATTAAGGTTGCTGCCAAGCTGTAGAGGTCGGATGCGGGAACTGCCCGCCCCCCAAATTGTTCCGGGGGCATGTAGCCATAAGTTCCAACTACAGTTACAGTTCTACCTTCTTGACTCGCTAGGGTTTGAACCGAACCGAAATCAACTAGATACACCTGCCCTACACTATTGCCAGAGCGATTCGTTAATAGAATATTGCTGGGCTTGATGTCGCGATGGATAAGGGGCGGCTTTTGCCCATGTAAGTAAGTCAGAATTTCTAACAGAGCCTTGGCAAGCTGCTTTATCTCGCCCTCGGTAAAGGTTCGTCCGGTCTTCAAATGCTCCTCTAAGGAGGGTGCTTCAATGTAACTCTGTACCATCGCAAATCCTTTGCCGTTTGGTGTATCGAGTTCAAAGGAATCGAGATAGCGAGGAAGGGCTGGATGAGAGAGGGATTGGAGAGTTTGTGCCTCGCGTTCAAATAGCTTCAAGTCATCCCAATTGAAGTCACTGCTAAAGCTGAGCAGTTTGATGACGACTAATTCTTGAGTGTTTAAGTCACGCGCCAGCAGGGTTTGTCGCCCAGCTTTCTTTCCGAGGCGCTGTTGAACTTCGTAGCGATCGCGCAGTATCTCTAGAGAAGAATCGCCCAAGCTAAGACCAGTCATAATCAAGCTTCCTACAACTAGCGGGCGCTAGTTTTTGCCAAATTTAGTCTAACTACGCGGGTGCGATCGCACGTTTCGGAAAAACAATCCGGGCTTAGCCGCGAAACTACGGAATAGGGATGAGGAGCCATCAGTTATAGCTACACCGAAGGCAGAGGAAGACCAAAAAGACTTAAGGCCATATTGAATTAAGAGGAACGCGCTCCTCCTGAAAAAGCCCAGTTCCAGAAAACTGGGGTTCTTTAGCCTGTGAGGCAAACGTCCGATGAGGTTGGCCACTTTCATCACCGCACACTCATGAATTAACACGAGTTCCCATGACTGACGAAAAGATCAAAACCAATCGGCTCGCTCCTCATTTGGAGTTGCCCCTAGAATCAACTGTGCTAAACATAGAACGGCTTGCGAATGGGCAAGGAACACCCTACAGTGAGGAACCCTTCAGCCACGAGCCACCAGGAGTCTTGGCGACAATCCTCCGCCGCTGCCTCTACGATGATAATCTTCCCAATGCCTTAAAATCCCGACTCCAAATCTGCATCGGGCAGATGGAATATATAGTAAGCCCGTCCTGGCATGAGGGTTACGATGCCTGTGTCTCCTTAAAAAAGCGCTGTCAGCTCCCATTAGAAACACTCCAACAAACAGGACAGCTAGAAGCATCCTATCGTTACCCCTTTGATCGATCGCACTGGTACTGGTTTTTGGCAGGTTGGTTGTCAGCGTGTCGGGACAATAACCCATAAAGGAAAAAGAGTGCTGAGGGTGTGACGCTGTACATTTCTGGACAAGAGGTTTTCAACTCCGCCTTCTAAAGCACAGGCAACAATCAAAGTATCCCAAAAAGAGAAATTCATACGTTAGGGGCATGACT
>NZ_DATNPA010000231.1:0-13265 GCF_036703385.1 Allocoleopsis sp.
TTTACTGCCTGTTTTTGCGATCGTTACCATAAACAGTATTAGACGAAGTTCATTGTGCCTCTATCCTTGTGTAGAAGTAGAAGGATTTTGCATTTATAGTGGAACTGCGATATAACTGCATGATGGTGAGGTCAAGCGGCAGCCAGTAAACTTTACAACTCCCCCAGCAGCTTCAGCAGTCCACTACAACAGGGTTTTTATGCTGCTCGCTAGTAGCTCAGAACTTGTTTCGGCTTAAATCAGAGAGACACAGAGGACATAAAAGAATGCGACTGTGTGTTCGCTGGGTTTTCCAGAGGAAGAGAGAGGCTACAATCTATGTCATGAAGCCAATGGCTATGGGACTCGATGACTATGCGAATTAAGCAAATTGCCGTCAGTGGCTTATTTGGAATTTTTGACCATGTGATTCCCTTGAATATGGATGAACGGATCACCATCATTCATGGCCCAAATGGTTTTGGAAAAACAGCTATATTAAGAATTTTAAATAGTTTTTTCAACTCTCGATATTCAGAGTTGAGTGCTATCTCGTTTAAAAAAATTAAAGTTGAATTTGATGATAGTACTAGTGTTGAAATAATAAAAAATATTCACAATCCAAAAGAATCAGAAAAAAACAATATTGTTTTAAATTTTTATAAGCCTGGTTCAGAGCCAGCTCCTTTTTCTCTAAAGCGAACAAATAGTCGCTCTGATATGGGTTTTCCATCTAGTATATTGACTGATATGATACCAGGATTAGAACGAATAAATTCTCGAAAGTGGTTGTATATTCCCACCGAAGAAACTCTTTCATTAGAAGAAGTTGTAGAGCGTTTTGAAAACTTATTACCTTCAGGATTATTGGTCTCAAATTTTAAATCAAAAGAAGAGCCTGAGTGGTTGGAAAACTTGAAGAGCAATATTCATATTCGTCTCATTGAATCACAACGTTTGCTTAATTTTGTTCCTAATCGTTCTGCCAGATTTTCTGGTGGAACACCTTCAATGTTGTCAACTGTGTCTGCCTATTCTGATGAGCTTGCTACGTTGATGCAAGATAAATTCAAGGAGTACGGTACAACATCTCAATCTCTTGACAGAACTTTTCCAGTAAGGGTGGTGAAGCAACAGCCATCAGCAGATTTAACAGATGAACAACTTCGTCATCAACTAAATGAACTTGAAGCGACTCGCTCTCGTCTTATAGAGGTAGGTCTTTTGGATAAGGATGAAGATTCAGAATTTCAAATCCAGCCTCAAGATATAGATGAAAGTACTAAAAATGCTTTGTCGGTATACGTTGAAGATGTGGAAAAGAAGCTGAATGTTTTTGCTGATATCGCAAGCAAGATCGATTTATTAAGGAAGATTATTAATAATAAATTTGCTTATTCTTATAAAGAGATAAACTTTAGTAAAGAGAAGGGATTTATTTTCACAACACATTATAATTCTCCCTTGTCTAATACAAAAAACCTTTCGCCTAAGGATTTATCATCCGGCGAACAACATGAGTTAGTTCTTCTCTATGAATTACTATTTAAAGTTCAACCTAACTCCCTAGTTTTAATTGATGAGCCTGAACTATCTCTTCATGTAGGATGGCAGATTCAGTTTTTAAAAGACTTACAAGAAATCACAAAGCTTGCAGACTTAGATGTTCTAATGGCTACTCATTCACCAGATATTATTCAAGATCGCTGGGATTTGACGGTTGAACTGAAAGGACCCGAGAAGTGAGAGATTTGCTTTCAGTTGACCGTGTTGCCAACCAAATCCGATTACGGCGAAGCACTTATTCAGAGACTTTTGTATTGGTGGAAGGCGGTTCTGACAAAACTTTCTACGAGCGTTTTGTTGACAAATTAGTCTGTGAATTAGTCAGCGTTTCGGGAAAACCCTCTAGTAAGCTGCGTGTTATTGCCGTTCTAGAAATTTTGGAGAAATCAAGTTTCCAAGGAATTCTGGCAATTGTTGATGCTGACTTCGAGCGACTTGAAACTTTGCTATATAGCAGTCCTAATCTACTCCGCACGGATACCCATGACCTTGAAACAATGCTGATTAAGTCACCAGCACTCAACAAAGTAGTAGCTGAGTTAGGTTCTGAAGAGAAAATTGCCCAGTTTAATCGAGATGTAAGATTAGCATTACTTGAAACCGGAATATCAGTCGGTTATCTGCTTTGGATCTCTCAGTGTGACGGATTGAATCTTACATTCGAGGGTATTACATTTAGCAAGTTCATTAATGAGCAGACTATACAAATTGATGAAATCAAACTGATTCGGGAGCTTAAGAATAAATCCCAAGCCTTCTCTTTGAAAGACGAAGATCTGCAACAACGGCTAATGGCAGAGAAAAGCAAGAGCCATGATCCCTGGCAAGTCTGCTGTGGTCATCATTTGGTGGAAATTCTGTCGCTCAGCTTACGCAAGGCTATTGGCTCTAACAAAGCTGCTGATGTTGAACCGAACAGTCTCGAGCGTAATTTGCGGCTTGCCTACGAAGAAGTCTTCTTCCGCGATACAAAACTCTACTTGGACATTCGCATATGGGAAAGTAACAATCAGCCATTTAAGGTTTTGCGAAATGACATATAAGATAAGGATTAGGCTGAAATTTTGTCAGATCTTGATGCCGTAACCTGGCTTTCTAGAGCAATGAGGACATCATGATAGAGAATTATGTCCAATGAAAGATGTTGAGCCAGCGCTCATCGACTCCAATCGTTAGTAGGCTTGTTGGGATGATTGTCCAGCCTGGTACAGCACGAATCAATGCTCAACGCCTTGGAAGAAATAGGAATCATCAATGCCTAATTCAACTAACCAACAAATCTTACTCAAAAGCCGCCCAGTTGGGGAACCAACAGAGAGTGATTTCGCCTTAGTCGAAACCCCAATCCCAGAACCAGGGGAAGGCGAAGTTCTCAACCGCACAATCTACCTGTCCCTCGATCCCTATATGCGCGGTCGGATGAGCGATCGCGAATCCTATGCTTCTCCGGTAGAATTGGGTTCCGTGATGGTCGGTGGCACAGTCAGCCAAGTGGTGAAATCGAACCATCCCCAATTCTCAGCCGGAGATTTTGTACTGGGTTATGACGGCTGGCAAGCCTATGGCGTATCGAAAGGCGAAAGGTTGCGTAAGCTTGACCCCAATCAAGTGCCCATCTCTTATGCGTTGGGTATAACAGGTATGCCCGGAATGACGGCATATTTTGCGCTGCTGGATATTGGACAACCCCAAGCAGGCGAAACGGTTGTTGTTTCTGCTGCCTCTGGTGCAGTCGGTTCTGTAACCGGACAAATTGCCAAACTCAAAGGCTGTCGGGCAGTAGGCGTGGCTGGTAGTGATGAAAAATGCGATTACGTTGTGAAAGAATTAGGGTTTGATGCCTGCATTAACCGCAAAACTCAAGACCTAAGTTCAGTATTGAAAACTGCTTGTCCTAACGGAATCGACGTTTACTTCGACAATACAGCAGGTGCAATTTTAGAAGCGGTGTTGCAGCAGATTAATCTTGGGGCAAGAATCCCACTGGTTGGTTTAATTTCGCAGTACAACGCTCAAAATCCTCCTGCTGGCCCTAATTTGATGCCACTGTTGGTTAAACGTGCTTTAATCAAAGGTTTTCTTGTTGGTGATTACCAACAGCGTCAGGCAGAATTTGTAAACGATGTTTCTCAGTGGTTGCAGGAAGGTAAGCTCAAGTATAAAGAAGACGTTGTAGAGGGGTTGGAAAATGCACCTCACGCCTTCATCGGTTTATTGCAGGGGAAAAACTTTGGCAAGCTGATTGTTAAAGTCAGTGACGATCCGACACGATGAGCGTGCATTATGGATGAGTTACAAGCAATCCCGATCTGTTTATAACCCCGGATTCTGAGATGAATGATTAGAGTTGCGACATCTCTGGAGCCTTGAAGTCCTCAGGCGTGTCAGGATAAGAATAAATACTTAAAAACAACAACAGCACCCAATCCCGACTTCCTGAGTTACTTCCTCCCTTGAGTAATTTTAGATAGAGTTGCTTTAAACTACATCGTTTAGAAGCATTACTCCCTATTCTCTATTTGAGGATGTATCAGTTGTCTTGTTGTGTGCTGCTGCTGTTATAGAATCTGATAAGACAGATATTAGATGAAGTAGGTATTTCCTATCCTCCTTTACGAAGTTGTACTCAAGTAAATCTGGAATATCTGTCAAATAAGCTTTAACTGATTTCCTCCCTTGAGTAATCTTAGACAGAGTTGCTTTAAACTACATCGTTTAGAAGCATTACTCCCTATTTTCTATTTGAGGATGTATCAGTTGTCTTGTTGTGGCTGCTATTGTTACAGAATCTGATGAGACAGATATGAGATGAAGTAAGTATTTCCTGTCCTCCTTTACGAAGTTGTACTCAAGTAATCTGGGATATCTGTCAGAGAAGCTTTAGTTGCTTCTGATTTAAATTTACTACTTTCTCTTAAAAAGACAAGACAGTAATACTGTATTTGACCTTTGTTTTAAGAGCGCAAAAAAAGTCAACTTAAGTTAACCTTGATAAGAGTGAATGCTCGAACAAATGTAACCTCATCCATAAAACCTGTTCTTGCGGGGTACACAGAAGCCTGTCTTACTAGACCTCCTGCATGAATAGAATTATTGCTCCCCTAGTCCCCCAATTTTGCAGGGAACCGGAGTTAAAGTCCCCCAGAATTGGGGGATTTAGGGGGCGTTTCATGATTTATGCAGGAGGTCTACTGCCTTGACTTTGGGACAGGCGAGACGCCTGCCCCACAAGATAAAAGTATCGGCATAATTGGGATGTACCCGATCGCATTCTCTTCAAAAGCTACGGGGAATCGACTACACCCACCTTGCAACCACGACCCGAATCGTGCCATCTTCCAAGGTTTCTTCCTCCTCAATACTGAAACCTTGAGTGGGTGCCGTTGCCATTAAAGCGTGATAGCCATAGCGCTGAGTCAAGCCGTTAAGCCATTCCTGGGAATACTTATAACGGTCATACTCAGAGATAATCGCTTCAAAGTGTCCATCTTGCTGTCGCTTGAAACCAATATCATTACTAGCGTGACCAATATACTCACGACGGATAATGACTTCAGCCGTCTGGGGTCGTATGTCCCCCTGATACCCATAAAGGTGCTGAGCCGTTTCATGCACTTCAACATTCTTGAATCCCACATCCGCTAAGGCTTGAACCAGTGCCTGTTGATGCTTAATCTGTGTCTTAATGCAAGTGAAGTGTGACATAAGAAATAAAGAATAGAAAATTGGCAAATTTAATCGACTTCCAAAGGGCCAATACCTCGTTGCTGAGTGTAGCGTTTCAACTCATCAACTAGCTGTGTATCATTCGATGCCGTTCTGGCTCCAGCTTCTGCCGCCCAGTGCTTTAAGTCTTCAATTTGGTCACGAGCGATCGCAGCTAGGGGTACGGTTTCCTCAATTGACCGCAAAATATCTTCCGTCGTAAAGTCCCTGCGCTGTCCATTGATTACAGTCCCAAACGCTCGGTGCATTGCATCGATGATAACCTGTTCAATCTCAGCCCCGCTAAAATTCTCACTTTGCTTTGCCAAAATCTCCAAGTCAAACTCCCGCAAACGAGAAGGACGCAACGGCTGTAAATGTACCTTAAATATCTCCTGCCGTTCCCTGGAGTTGGGCAAATTCAAAAAGAAAATTTCATCAAATCGCCCCTTACGCAATAATTCAGCCGGCAAAATCCGCACGTTATTCGCCGTGGCGACAATAAATACAGGCGTTGTTTTTTCTTGCATCCAGGTAATCAAGCTGCCAAATACCCGCCGAGAGGTACCCGAATCCCCATCAGCACCAGCGGTGATATTACCAAACGCCTTATCAATTTCATCAATCCACAGCACGCAAGGGGCTATAGCTTCCGTTAATTGAATCATTTGCCGGACTCGACTCTCACTCTCTCCGACAATCCCGCCAAATAACCGTCCCGTATCCAAGCGCAACAACGGCAAGCGCCACTCATGAGCGATCGTTTTTGCAGACAGAGACTTCCCCGTCCCTTGAATTCCCACCAGTAACACCCCCTTGGGATTGGGAATGCCATAGCGCCGTGCCTCTTCGGTAAAGGCATCCTGCCGCATCCTTACCCACTGCTTGAGGTTGTCTAAACCTCCCACATTCTTGAGGGATTCGGAGGCGGTGAAAAATTCAAGAATCCCGGTTTGGCGAATCGCTTGCTTCTTCTCCTCCAATACGCCATCAATATCGGTTTCATTTACCTGTTGTTTCGCTGCCAACGCTTTGGCTAACACCCGTCCAATCCGAGCACGACTTAATCCCTGACAAGCTTTAATCAGCTGTTCCCGTGCTAATCCACTCACCTTTAGCTTCTCTGGCACCACGAGTTGCGTAATCAGGTAATCAATTTCAGTGGTGTTAGGTAAGGGGAAATCGATAACCGTGACTTCCTCACTCAACTCCGGTGGGCCTTCTAAGGTATGGCTGGTGAGGATGATGGTTTGACGAGAACGTTTGAGTTCCCTGGCTAGGTTTTTGAATTCCCGGATGACTGGCGCATTGCGATCGCTCTGGGGATTCTTCAAAATAAAGTGCAAATCCCTTAGCACAAAAATTGTCGTTTCCTGTGCCGATGTCTTAGCAATCCGTCCCAGTGCCGCCATCACGGAGCCTTTATCTGCACCATTATCATCCCAACCCCGCACAATATCCCACATCAATACCTTACGCGGCGGTTGAGATTCAAGGGCTGCCAACAGTAGAACCTCCTCAACGGGTTCCTCTTCGACCGCAACGATATAGAGTAAAGGGTAGCGTGCCCTCATCATCAAATCCAGTTGCTCGACTAAGCTTTGATGGGGGCTCTTTGGAGTGTTAGACATGCTGTTGAAGCCGTTAACGCGATCGGATATCGTGGACATCTGTGTCCCCTCGATCTTAAGCAAATAATGTGAAGTACCCACAGACTTCGCATACGCTACGTCTGGGGCTTCCTGTCTCATCTGTCGTCGCCACGTTAGGAACTCTCGTGAGTTCGGGACTAAACCCGATGATGGTCTTACACAACATCTCTGGTCTTGCGACCTTTATCACCTCAAGGGTGAACCCAGGCAGACACCCGTCTTCCACAGGTGCATAACTTTACGTACAACATGGCTTGGTTTCTCTTTTACCGCAGGGCGTAACCTACTTTCCCAGTGGTCATGTTCTTTCCCTAGCTGCGATGTTTCTGCGGCAAGTGTCTTACCACTACTTCGGAATCAGCCTGTCTGTTCCATGCGCCTAGGCGGGTCAGCGACCATCTTTATGGTAGCATAGCGTTTAGACGTTGTGTAGACATCATGAAAGCTAAAGGGTTACATATTCGGATATCTGAACGTCGGCTAAATAAACTAAAGCTATATGCCGAGAGCAAGGAGAAAACTATGACCCAACTGATCGAAGACTGGATAGATCGGCTGCCCTCGCTTTCATCCCTCCTCACTAAAGCTCCGGACTCCGCTACGCTGCGTGAGGGGACTTCCCGCGAGGAGAGTTCAATTGCCAACAGACCCTAGTTTTTTTGAGCTGTTCTGAGCTTGAAGCTGTAGCAGATGGTTGGGAAAACGGTCTAATTTCTCCCCATCTCCCCATTCCCCCTACCAATCGCTGCCAGCCATCAAACTACCTCAGGTTCAGAGCGCTTTCCTATCCGCTGCTGCAACAGATCGCGATTCTCCCTGGCTTTAGCATTATTTGGGTTAATTTGCAAGGCTTCATTAAAAGATGCGATCGCTTCTTGATAGCGTTTTAAGTTCGCCAAGGCAATTCCCCGATTGAACCAAGCTTTCTCATTCTTGCGATTGATGCTGATCGCCCGATCATAAGAAGCGATCGCGTCTTTATAGCGTTCTAACTTAGTCAGTTCATTGCCCCGGTTGTACCAAGCACTCTCGTCGTTGGGGTTGATGCGAACCGTCTGGTCATAGGCAGCCACGGCCTCGTCGTAGCGTTTCAACCGTCCCAGAGTCACTCCCCGATTGTACCAAGCACTCGCATCCTTGGAGTCGAGTTTAATCGCTTGGTCATAAGCTTTCAGCGCCTCCTCTGGCTTGCTTGCATCATCCAGGGAATTTCCTAGCTCTACCCAAGCCGCCACAAATTTGGGATTCAGTTCAACGGCTTTTTGAAGGGCAGCGATCGCCTCTGGGTACTGCTGTAACCCATACAGCGACGCACCGCGACCTTCCCAAGCTTGAGCACTGTTGGAGTTGAGACGAAGTGCCTGTTCAAAGGCTTTCAGCGCTTCTGCATACTTCTCCTGCTGTAGCAGAGAAGTTCCCTGGTTGAACCACTGCTCAAACTCATCGGCTTGGCTTTGTGCAAGCTGGGGTTGAGACATTGCCAAGAGTTGCGAATGTCGCACTTGGGGGGTATATCCTTTAGCTGCCAGAGCTGAAACTGGGGTCGAGATACTCGCTAAAAGCGTAACCACCGTCATGAGACCAATTTGCTTGAGTTGCATGGAAAAAGTCCTCGCTTAACCGCCTTCAACTTCATCTATCTCTGAGGGGGGAGAACTTATGCAGAAAATTGGCAACTGAAAATTCCTAAAATTAAGCGATCGCCCCTTGAACAGATAAAGAGCGATCGCTGGTTTCGTTTTATAAACGGTTTTGTGCTGTAAGACCTAAATATCCTGTTCGCTTAGCTCACGAGTCAGATGGTCAAACGGCTGATCGATAAATCCAGTATTTTGTACCCCAGCATCCGCTGCCATTTGCTTAACACTGTCTTTCATGATCTGAATGCCACGAACGGTAGGGCCAATTGGCACTCCCAAAGAGTTGTAGGTTTCCCGCAACCCTTGCAGGACTCGCTCATCCAGCACATTCATATCACCCGCCACTAACGCATAACTGGCATAGCGCAAGTAATAATCCATGTCCCGTAGACAAGCCGCATAGCGACGAGTCGTATAGGCATTTCCACCCGGACGGATGAGTTCCGGCAATTCATCAAACAGCTGTGACCCTGCCTGTTTGACAATAGATGCCGCATTGCCAGTGATCACCGCTGCTGCCGCAATTCGTGCAGTGCCAGTTTCAAAGTAAGACTTTAGTGAATCGATCGCATTACGATCCAGGTAACGACC
This sequence comes from Allocoleopsis sp., assembly GCF_036703385.1. Lineage (NCBI taxonomy): Bacteria > Bacillati > Cyanobacteriota > Cyanophyceae > Coleofasciculales > Coleofasciculaceae > Allocoleopsis > Allocoleopsis sp. The sequence continues at coordinate 9,134 of NZ_DATNPA010000231.1, forward strand.
TGTGCCGTCATACCTCCTAATTAGGCTTGTGACTGCATCCCGCATTAAATGGTTCTCCCAACAACTATCTGCTTATATTTATAGATTTATAGGGCTTATGGATTTTTTAAACCACACAAGTCCTGCATTTATTAATCATCACACAGGCTTGACCCGCCATTGCGCCAATCGCTAAGCAACTTTCTTTTGAAGCCGGACTCACCCTAGTAGTGGGATACGTCAGGGCGTACCTTATTTACCCGAAGGGATCAAGTCACAGTAACTCCGTCGCCCTGGATGCTTCAGGGCGCGACACGACGAGCCCCTTAACCAAGCACTGCCGATAACGGGTTTGGGCAGCACGCTTAACTCGTGAGGATATCGGGGTTTTGGATCGTTCGCTAACCAGATGGGAGGTACCATCATGGGGTCATATTCAGCAATAACATCCACCACACCAGGACGAGCGTTTAATTCTACCCGCTGTCCAGGTTGGTATCTGAGAGCCTCTTCTTGATCAACATCTTTAGTACTAAACTTAGTGCCCATATGCTCTAAAACTGTAGCTTTTAATACATTATTCTTTTCAGAGTAATGTACTAAACAATATTTAGTTAATTTTGCTACATTTTTTAACTTTTATCGGGACACGCAGAACGAGCATCCGAGATTCTGTAGTGTAGGATACAAAAGCTCCTACACTCTCTCCCTAGGATGAGTCAGGTGCATTGGAGAAAGAGAGTCAAGGGGGAACGATGAACGATGAATGATGAATCCTCTAACCACCCCATGTCTAAAGCCAGGGGATTGAAACAAGGATGCTCCTAAATGCCCAATTAACAGGGTTATCCCCATGTTGATAATTGTGCATTCAGCAATTCTGAATTCTCGCTAAAGAAACCTAAAATAGTCCCAACAATCAGTTATCTGATCTAATGGAGGGCTTAACAGGACATCCAGTTAGGTAAAAGTAACTAACTAATGGATGGATATTTTTCTATTCATTGGGTCATTGGGTAAAAGTAGAGGAATTGTGTCAACAGCCAAGCTGCCAACAACTGTTCCCTGATCAACCCGATGTCGAGTGGCGAAAAACTTGACTAAGTAATCCCCAACAAGCAATATCGTTAAATTATTTGTGCCCTTTTTAAACGAAAATTCAACTGACAAACAGGAGTCTTTCATGCCAGAAACCCCACAAGATGTCTTAAAGCTGATTAAAGACGAAGACATCAAGATTATTGACCTCAAATTCATTGACATGCCAGGGATTTGGCAGCACTGCTCGTTCTACTACAATCAAATCGACGAGAGTTCCTTCACAGACGGTGTTCCCTTCGATGGTTCTAGTATTCGGGGCTGGAAGGCCATCAACGAATCAGACATGTGCATGGTGCCCGATCCAAAAACAGCTTGGATCGACCCATTCATGCAAGAAAAAACCCTGAGCATGATCTGTAGCATTAAAGAGCCGCGTACTGGGGAATGGTACAGCCGCGACCCTCGCACTATCGCTCAGAAAGCGATTGATTTCCTGAAGTCAACGGGGCTGGGAGATACGGTATTCATTGGCCCAGAAGCTGAGTTCTTCGTCTTTGATGATGTTCGATTTGACCAAACCGAGAGCAAAGCCTTTTATTATGTAGACAGCATAGAAGGACGCTGGAATTCCGGTCGGGAAGAAATGGGTGGCAACCTGGGATATAAGCCTCGCTATAAGGAAGGTTATTTCCCCGTCGCACCAACGGATACGATGCAAGATATGCGTACCGAAATGCTGCTGACGATGGCGGAGTGCGGGGTACCCATTGAAAAGCACCACCATGAAGTGGCTACCGGGGGACAGAACGAGCTGGGTTTCCGCTTTGCTACCTTAGTCGAGGCGGCTGACTATTTGATGACCTATAAGTATGTCATCAAAAACGTTGCCAAGAAGTATGGCAAAACCGTTACCTTCATGCCCAAACCGCTGTTTAACGACAACGGTTCTGGGATGCACACCCACCAGTCTATTTGGAAAGAGGGGCAGCCTTTGTTCTGGGGTGATGGCTACGCCAACCTGAGTAAGATGGCGCTCAACTATATCGGTGGTCTTCTCAAACATGCGCCTGCACTGTTGGCCTTAACGAACCCGACTACCAACTCCTACAAGCGCTTGGTGCCTGGGTTTGAAGCCCCAGTGAACTTGGCTTACTCTCAAGGCAACCGTTCCGCTTCGATTCGTATTCCCTTGTCGGGTACAAATCCCAAGGCGAAGCGTTTAGAATTCCGTTGCCCGGATGCCACTTGCAACCCTTATCTCGCCTTTGCCGCCATGCTCTGCGCTGGGATTGATGGGATTAAGAACGAAATCGACCCTGGTGAGCCGTTAGATGTGGATATCTACGACCTCAGCCCAGAAGAATTGAGCAAGATTCCTTCTACCCCTGGTTCTCTGGATGATGCTCTAGAGAGCTTGGAAAAAGATCATGGGTTCTTGACTAGCACAGGCGTCTTCACGGAAGACTTCATCGAAAATTGGATCAGCTACAAACTCGACAATGAGGTCAACCCAATGCGGCTTCGTCCTCATCCTTATGAGTTTTCTCTCTACTATGATGTGTAGTCTCAGCCTTTAGCTGGTTGACCCAAAGCCTCACTGGATATCCATAGGTTTGAAGTTGAGATAGATAGGTAAAAAAGACAACATTAGCCACCTTTAGGGGTGGTTTTTTTTATGTTCGTAGTTCATAATTATTCATCCTATAATGTAACAAATTGTAAAGCATACTCAGCAATTTATTGCTCTCACGCCGCTCTAAAGCTTCTCTAGTAGGGACTTATCGGTAGCTGAAATGGGTCTTGAGTTCTTTCACTAAAATGAGTAAGTAGAGGACTGCTATGAGAATCGAATAAATGCATAAAATATGATTAAAAACCTTACCTAGGGCTGATTTTAATCTGCTTCATCTCCGAAAAATCGCGTTACAATTAGAGAAATAAGTTTACAAAATAACATATAAACAGATGACAGTTGCTTATCCCCGTAAATTCAACAATTCGATGAGTGCGCGTGACATCATGAAAAATGTTGTGCGCGATCGCGAAATTCACCTCATCACCCTCAACCGCTACCGTTACAACGAACAACACAGCTGTATAGACCTCACCGATGTCATCGAAAAACTGGATGGTAAGCCGGTGGAATTGGTACGCGACCTGTCTCATCATGTCTGCGACGAAGCGCGTCATGCTATGTGGTTAACAGATCTGTTGGTGGAGTTGGGCGCAGCCATCGGCACACCGCCTGGGGTGTCATATATTGGCGAATTTGAGCGACTGCTCGACCAAGAGAAATATCAGCAAGAAAATCAAAAGGAAGAGGCTATCATTGCAGCGTTGGTAGCGATTAATGTCACCGAAAAGCGGGGTTGTGAATATTTCTCGGCTCACATTCAAGCGTTGAAAGAGGCACCGCAAACCGAGGAAAACCTTAAAATCCGGGAAACGATTGAACAAATTTTCCCAGAAGAAGCAGGTCATGTACGCTGGGGGAACCGTTGGCTGGCTCAAATCGCGAAGAAAAGTCCAGAACATCGGCAGAAGGTGGAGCAGGCAAAGCGCAAGTATATTGCGATCGAACAGGCGGCTTTTGAGTCGGGCATGGATATTATGGCAGGTGCCGAACTGCGGCGGATGAACAATCTCCTGGAAATTGCTAATACCATGCCAGTTTGGGAGCGTCCACAGTACTTAATGGAACGCTTACCGCAAACCTTGATAGCTCCAGAGCTACAGATGACTCGCATTACAGCAGCACAGAGAGCTTGGCAGCGTGATCCACAGGCGTTTATGGAGAAGTTTGTGCCGATGTTTTTGAGCGGCTTAAATCGCACGCAGAACCCGAAAAAAAAGGTAGAAGCGTCATAACTTTTACACTTGAGAATCTCTACAGGGGCATAGCATGGCCATGCCCCTGAATAAAATTGGAGGTTAATCAATCTACAAGCCTGAGTAAGAGCCAAAATGTGCGATGCCTAATTTTTTCTAAAATTAAGGCAAACTCCGATCTACCAAGAAGTTCACTCACGGGGGATACTGGGTTTTGAGCAAATCCCAATCGGAGGAAACCACTCAAGCCTATGACGACCCAAGAGCCAAACCCCGAAACCCT
>NZ_DATNPA010000232.1:0-8644 GCF_036703385.1 Allocoleopsis sp.
TCAACCCAATTGCCCCATCTCCGATCACGACGACCCGATCGCCGGGTTGGACATTAGAACAGGATATCCCATGCAGGACACAAGCCAAGGGTTCCGTCATTGCAGCTAGGGCGCTGGGTAAGTCGGGAGGCACGGCTAACAGATTATGCTGCACAATGGGCGCTGGGATTTTGAGATATTCGGCAAACGTGCCGTTGTTGAAGAGCAAATTGGGACATAGGGAATACTCACGGCGGCAGCAGAAAAAGCAGGACATGCAGGGGGCGGAGTTGTTCGCCACAACGCGATCGCCTATATTCCATCCTGTAACCCCAACTCCAATCGCCACAATTTCACCAACCGCCTCATGACCGAACAACGTCGGTGGTTTGAGCATTCTCGCATGACCCCCACGCCGCCAGACTTTCAAATCAGTTCCACAGGTTGTTGCTGTGCCTACTTTGATCACCACCTCACCCGCCGCAGGTGTCGGTGAGGCTACTTCTTCCAAGCGTAAATCTTCCTGACCGTAGAGTAATGCAGCGAGCAATGGGGTCGTGTCTCCTCAGCTTAATTTCACTGATTTTAAGCTGTCACGCCTTGAATTGGCATTTTGGGATTGGGGGGAAAGAAAAAAGCGCCGGGAGAACCAACCACTTCTGAAAGAAGGGAAGGCATACTCGCCCCGACGCTGTTGCTACTTAATTAGTCTTTCGTTGTTATGGATTTTTTGGGGTTGGAGTTGAATGAGCCACGTTCCCGAAACCATACGACTTACCCCATTCTAGAATTCTAGGAACTGTGGCACTCCCTCAAACCCTGCCGTCTTTGGCTCAATCAGCACCGAAATTTGGTTATGAACTGACAGATTGTAAAACCTGCGATCGCGGCTTCCTGGGTTCACTACAGATAGGTAACTGACCACTCATTAAAGGCATCATTTCTTGGTGGCAGGAGGTGCAATACCAATAGACTCCTTTCCGTCGCGCATGGCGCAGCAAAACACTACCACAACAAGGGCAAGGGTTGACCAGCATACTTTCTTATCTCCTGGTTTTAAAAAGCGAGTTAATTAAAAGAGCGATTTTGGCACTTAAAGACTGCCCTGATCCACTAAGCAACTTGAGACTAATTGTTGAGCTTGAATCCATAGGATTTGATGGCGTTTAGCTAACTTCTATGCCTTCCAATCGGCTAGGTAACTTCTGTCGCTTTCTTAAGTTAAATCCCTAGTCGTGTTCCTCCTCATCTATCTCTAGAAGGAAGTATGTAGAAGTTGTGCAAATTTGGCATGATTTCATCGATCCCTATCACATCAACATCGATTTCCGAAGGGGAATGCTACCCCTTTATAAAACACCAAGCACTAATCTTTAGAGTTATTTAACCTTTAAAAAGCTACCCGCTACGAGGCAGGAGGGGCTCGGCTTGAGCCAGCATTTTCTTCAAATCCCAAAGTGTTAAAAATCTTAAAAGAAGCGATAAACAGGTGTCTTTTAGAACTGTAGTCCTTGCACTATCTGGATTTAACAATTTTTCATAATTACTGAGGCTCACTTTTCTCAGGAACTTCAATGGGGAGTAAGGGCTAAGATGAAGTTTTTTAAACTTCTCTCTCCAAGTCCGACTTATCTTGGGATCACAGAGAAATCACCAAGATTTTACCGGAACAACCTTTTTCCATCTCGGAGGGCTTGTTTTTATCTCTTATATACCTTAGCGCGACTTGCCGAATGAGGGTGGTGAAATAGGATACAGAATCAAGTTACATTCTTCATTAACAGAGGAAAATACTTTTTTGTTTATCTGGTCGAGCCGGGAAGCCTATAATTAAGTGTTGACGAGTCGTTGTCGGTAAAAATCAGCCAGTGACAAGGCAGGGTTCGCTACTTAGAAGGATTTCAAGTCATGCAACAGCTTCCTGTGGTAGCCTGAAAACATCAGGAGTCAGCCAGAATACATCCAGTAGTTACACTCTAGAAGCTAACTCCTAAGACGACTTGTTTGGGTGACCGAGAGCAGCTCCAAAACATAGAGAAATCTCTCTAAGATTTCTGGCTGATGATTGTCCTGCTGCTCACTGAGTAACTCCCATGCCGACTAAAACCCTCACCATTTTGCTGGTAGATGATAGCCCCACAGATGCCTGTCTCCTGCAAGAAATGCTACAGGCCGTTGAGGCTTTTCAATTTCAACTGATTCAGGTTTCGAGGCTGGAAGACGCCTTAACGTGTCTCAGCAAAACCTCAGAAATTTCGGTAATTTTGTTAGATTTGTCATTGCCGGATACCCAAGGGGTAGGCATAGTCACCCATTTACGTCGGGTGTCGCCGGATATCCCTATTTTGGTGCTGAGTGACAGGGATGATGAAGCGATCGCACTTCAATCGTTACAAAAAGGTGCTCAGGATTACTGGGTCAAAAATCAGACAGACCCTAAGTTATTAGCACGCTCCATACGCCATGCGATGATCCGTGTGCGTCAGGAGCAAGTGTTGCGAGAGTCGGAAACCAAGTTCCGAACGCTGTACGAATCAACCAGTACGGCGGTGATTTTGCTGGATGAAAAGGGAATTTTTGATGGCAATCATGCAGCTTTAAGCATGTTCGGTTGCACCCATCGCCAACAGCTGTGCGGCAAAGCTGAGGAGCGGGGGGGAATCGAAGAGGAGGAGATTTTCTCAACTCCAAGCCAGAACTGGCAACCAGCCTATCATTGGGGACGCAACACAAACGGTAAATCCTACGGGGAACGTCTAGCGGCGCTATCATCCCCTCATCTCTTGAGTAAATTTCCGCTCACCCTATCCCCCATCGGTTTTTCACCCGCAACACAGCTAAATGGGGAAGATTCTATCTCTCTGGCTAATGAGTATATAGCGAAGGCGATCGCACAAGGCAGTTGCCGTTTTGATTGGATGTACTGCAAGCGCAATGGTGAAGAGTTTCCAGCAGAGGTAACACTTACCCGAATTGAGCTGGGAAACCGCAAGGTACTACAAGCCGCCATTTACGATATTAGCGATCGCAAAGCCACAGAACGGCAGTTGCTACAAGCCAAAGAAGCAGCCGAAGCTGGGAGTCGTGCCAAGAGTGAGTTCCTGGCAATGATGAGCCACGAACTCCGCACCCCTCTGAATGCTGTACTCGGCCTCTCCCAACTGATGCGGCAAGAAATTTTCGGCACGCTCAATGACAAGCAAAGAGAATACGTCAGTTGTATTCAAAGTAGTGGGGAACATCTCCTGGCGCTGATTAACGATATTCTTGACCTCTCGAAGGTAGAAGCGGGTAAAGAGCAACTGACGTTTGTACCTTTGGATATCCAGGAGTTATGCGAATACTGCTTGGCAATGGTACGGGAGCAAGCCAATCAACAAGGGCTCAAACTCACGCTTCACATCGAACCCCCAACGCGGATTATCATTGCCGATGAGCGGCGTTGCAAGCAAATGTTGCTCAACTTGCTATCCAATGCGGTTAAGTTTACACCAGCGGGCGAGGTTTCGTTAACGGTCACGAAGCGATCGGTGAGGGCTAGCGATCGCGTAACGACAGCAACATTAGCTGCTTCGGTTGGGCATACCCCATCGGGGTGGGAGCAGCCGGAAGGGCATAGCGCTTATGGGCAGCGCCTCCAAGAGATTTGCTTTACGGTGGAAGATACAGGAATTGGCATTACGTCCCATCAGCTGCCACTGTTGTTTGAGCCATTTCGCCAGTTAGATAGTGGCTTAAATCGACGGTTCCCTGGTACAGGTTTGGGTTTGGCACTCACACAGAGTTTGGCGCGGTTACATGGTGGCGAGGTTACTGTCAAGTCAACCTTCGGTCAAGGCAGTCAATTTACCCTTTGTTTACCCGATAGGCAACTCGAAGAGTTGATTGTGCCATCCTTGCCTCAAGAGATAGGAGTTATTCAGGGACAAAGCTGCCCTCTATGGGCAAAATCTCGTATTCTCCTCGTTGAAGCAGATGAGCGCAGCGCCTTGGTGTTGAAAGACTATCTCCAGGTGATTGGTCACAGGGTAGAGCATTTAATCAATGGTCAAAACTTTCTCCAGAAGGTGCGGCAGTTTAAGCCCAACTTGATTTTGATGGATGTACAGCTTAGGGGAGATTGTACAGGATTTGATTTGTTAGCTGAACTCAGACGGGAACCGGACACGAAAAAACTCAAGGTAGTCATGGTAACAGCAATGGCGATGGCAGGCGATCGCGAACGTTGTTTACAGGCGGGTGCCGATGACTACCTCAGTAAGCCCATTGGTATTGCTCAATTAGAAGCGATTTTGATGCGTTTTCTTTGAGCAGCTGTCACCCATTTAACTTGCAGTTGATGTTTGGCACATTTCTTGTGGGATGGGCATCTTGCCCGTCCAAATTAGGCTTGATTATACCAATTTTATAAATGTTTGCTATAGATGTAGTTCTGACTCCCCCCTTAATAAGGGAGGTTGGGGGGTTGATGTGTAGCGCTATTTTAGGAAATTGATATTAAATGCACAGTCGCTTATCATATGATGTCCGGTTGATTACCCTTTTGCGAACGTTAAAATAAACCCATAAACTCCACATTCCCCACCATTACCATGACCATCACTAAAGAATTAGATACTCCTCAAGACATCACAGAAGATGTTATCTTTCCTCCAAGTGATTTATATAGTGATGAACCTCCCTTGGAAACTGAACTGCATCTACGACAAATTATCTTACTTCTGTCATGTTTAGAATGGTTGTGGCGAGACAGGAATGATTTCTACGCGGCTGGCAACTTGACAATTTACTATAGCCAGAAGAAGCGCAAAACAGAAGACTTCCGGGGGCCTGATTTTTTTGTGGTGCTAGACACCGAACGCAAAACCCGTAAAAGTTGGGTAGTTTGGGCAGAAGATGGCAAATATCCCAATGTCATTGTAGAAATTCTCTCCGACTCAACGGCTAATACAGATCGGGAGTTGAAGAAAAAACTATACCAAGATACTTTTCGTACACCCGATTATTTTGGGTTTGACCCCTATACCTTAGAATTTGCTGGGTTTCATTTAGCCGATGGCAAATATCAACCTTTAGAACTTAACAATCAAGGACATTTGTGGAGTCAACAATTAGGGTTATACCTGGGGATTTATCAAGGTCTATTAAGATTTTTTACCCTAGAAGGTGAGTTAGTTCCTACACCTGAAGAACAAGCTGATCTTGAACGTCAACAAACAGAATATGAGCGTCAGCAAAAAGAAATTGCTTTAAGTAAAGCGGAAAGATTAGCAGCTAAGTTACGAGAGTTAAATATTGACCCGGATACAATTTAATTTAGCATGGGAAATATAGCCCTTCTGGATTGGATGCGGTACACTTTTAAACTCTCTCCTACAAGGATAGAGACTTTGAAATTAGCCCTCTTCCCTAGTAGGGAAGGGAGTTGGGGGTTAGGTCTGACTGTACTCAATTCATTTGAGAATCGCTATAAAAAAGCATTGCAAGGAGCCTCGCCATGAGTGTTATCGCTGCCAAGTGGACAATTGATGAATATCACCGCATGATTGCTGCTGGAATTTTGAGCGATCGCCGAGTAGAGTTGCTTCAGGGAGAAATTGTCGAAATGCCACCAGAAGGAGAACCCCATGCTTATTCTAGTGATGAAGCAGGAGAGTATCTAGCAAAATTATTAGGTGAACGAGCCAAAGTTCGTCAAGCTAAACCAATTACCCTACCCAACGACTCGGAACCCGAACCAGATGTTGCCATTGTTCAACGTTTAGGGCGTGATTATCGAGAGCATCATCCCTACCCAGAAAATATCTTTTGGTTAATTGAGTATGCTAACTCCAGCTTAGAAAAAGATTTAGAAAAAAAAAGCAAAATCTACGCCGAAGTCGGTATTCCAGAATATTGGGTTGTAAATCTAAAAAAAATGCATTTGGTGGTGTTTCGAGAGCCTTTAGATGGAGAATACGCGACAAAATTCACACTAACTACTGGAGAAAATCACCCCCTTGCATTTCCTGATATTGCTGTTTCAGTGGAACAAATTATCAACAACTGAAGCAGATACAATACAGCTAAAAGCGCTATTTAGCCTGTGCAAATTAGTATTAAGTGGTATTCCTGCGGTAAGGTTTGCGATCGCTATCCTCTTACAGGCGTTAAAATAAACCCATAAACTCCCAATTCTCTACCATTACTATGACCATCGCTAAAGAAATAGATACTACCCAAGACATCACAGAAGATGTTATCTTTCCTCCAGGTGATTTATATAGTGATGAACCTCCCTTGGAAAGCGAACTGCATCTAGAGCAAATCATGCTCTTACTCAAATGTCTAAAATGGTTGTGGCGAGACAGGAATGATTTCTACGCGGCTGGCAACTTGACCATTTACTATAGCCAGAAGAAGCACAAAACAGAAGACTTCCGCGGGCCTGATTTTTTTGTGGTGCTAGACACCGAACGCAAAACCCGCAAAAGTTGGGTAGTTTGGGCAGAAGATGGCAAATATCCCAATGTCATTGTAGAGATTCTCTCGGAATCAACGGCGAATACTGATCGGGATTTGAAGAAAAAACTATACCAAGATACTTTTCGTACACCCGATTATTTTTGGTTCGACCCCTATACCTTAGAATTTGCTGGGTTTCATTTATTAGATGGCAAATATCAACCTTTGTCACCGAATAATCAAGGGCATTTGTGGAGTCAACAGTTAGAATTATATCTAGGTATTCATCAAGGTTTATTGCGATATTTTACCCCAGAGGGTGAGTTAGTTCCTACACCTGAAGAACAAGCAGAATATGAACATCAGCAAGCAGAATATGAACGTCAGCAAAAGGAAGCTGAACGACAACAAAAAGAAATAGCTCTCAGTAGATCAGAAAGATTGGCGGCTAAGTTGCGAGAGTTAAATATTGACCCAGATATAATTTAGCGTCAGTAAAAGTTACCCAAAGCAAAAGTTTTACGAAAATTGGCGGTCGTGCGAGATTTCACGAAGTTAAAGATTGCGACTCGCAAGAAGTCGGGGATCTCAAACCACCTCCAACCGCAAAAAATGCAGGCGTCCTGAACTCTCCCCGGCGACAATTGTTAAACCATCTGGTGCAACAGCACAGCAATTTATTGCACCCTCTCCAGTGAAACTAGCAATAACTTTCCCCAACCCCAAGTCCCAGACTTTGAGTGTCTTGTCATCGGAACCAGAAATCAGTTTTTGAGCATCGGGCGTGACAGCCACAGCATTTACAGAGTCACTATGACCTGTAAAAGTGAGTTGTTCGCTTCCTGTCGCCAAGTCCCAGACTTTGAGTGTCCTGTCACCAGAAGCAGAAATCAGTTTTTGACCATCAGGTGTGACAGCGACAGCGCTTACCCAGTCATTATGACCTGTAAGAGTTAGTAGTTCTTCTCCTGATGCCAAGTCCCAGACTTTGAGTGTCCTGTCACCAGAAGCAGAAATCAGTTTTTGACCATCAGGTGTGACAGCAACGGCACTTACCCAGTCATTATGGCCTGAAAAAGTTAGTAGTTCTTCTCCTGATGCCAAATTCCATACTTTAATGGTTTTGTCCCAAGAAGCAGAAACCACCCACTTACCATCTGGGGTAACAACTAAAGCTTCTATATCGTCACTATGATCTGAAAGAGTTAGTTGTTCGCTTCCCGTTTCTAAGCCCCAGACTTTGAGTGTATCGCCAGCAGAAATCACTTTTTGATTATCGGGTGTTACAGCCACAGCCCGTACCCGGTTACTATGACCTGAAAAAGTTAGTAATTCTTCTCCTGATGCCAAATTCCATACTTTAATGGTTTTGTCCCAAGAAGCAGAAATTACTTTTTGATTATCAGGCGTTACAGCCACATCATTTACCCGATAACTATGACTTGTAATAATTAGTTGTTCGCTTTCTGATGTTAAGTCCCAGACTTTGATGGTTTTGTCCCAGGAAGCAGAAATCACTTTTTGATTATCAGGTGTCACAGCTACAGCAACTACCGGGTAACTATGACCTTTAAGAGTCAAGTCTGATTTTCCTGATACCAAGTCCCAAACTTTGAGTGTACTATCACGGGAACCAGAAATCAGTTTTTGACCCTCAGGAGTAACAGCTACAGCGCTTACCGGAGAAGTATGACCCCTAAGAGTGAGTTTTTCGCTTCCTGATGCCAAGTCCCAAACTTTAAGTGTCATATCCTGGGAACCAGAAATCACGTTTTTGCCATCAGGAGTGACAGCGACAGCCAATACCCATTTACTATGACCCGAAAGAGTTAGTTGTTCTTCTCCCAATGCTAAGTCCCAGACTTTGAGTGTCTTGTCATGTGAAGCAGAAATCAGTTTTTGACCATCAGGAGTCACAGCTACAGCATTTATCTGTTCGCTATGACCAAAGAGAGTGAGTTGTTCTTCTCCTGATACCAAGTCCCAGACTTTAAGCGTCTTATCATGTGAAGCAGAAATTACTTTCTGAGTATCCGGTGTCACAGCTACAGCACTTACCCGTTCGCTATGACCTGAAAAAGTTAGTAATTCTTCTCCTGATACCAAGTTCCAGACCTTAAGTGTTTGATCGTGTGAACCAGAAATCAGTTTTTGACTATCGGTAGTGACAGCCACAGCGCTTACCCTGCCAGTATGACCTGAAAAAGTTAGTAGTTCTTCT
>NZ_DATNPA010000233.1:0-8050 GCF_036703385.1 Allocoleopsis sp.
GAGTTGGCGTCTTTGCGCTTGATTACTTGTCATTTGGGGAACGGTGCTTCTCTGGCTGCTATCTGCGAGGGTCAGAGTATTGATACCACGATGGGATTTACTCCCCTAGAAGGGTTGATGATGGGCACTCGCTCTGGCTCCATTGACCCTGGTATCTTGATTCACTTGCTGCAACACAGCGATTATGATGCCCAAAAGTTAGACGAAGTCCTCAATAAGGCTTCTGGGTTGAAGGGTATTTCTGGCGTATCGGGCGATGTGCGCCAGATTATGAAAGAGATTGACCAGGGCAACTCACGCGCTCAATTAGCGTTTGATATGTTTGTGCATTCTCTGCGTAAGCACATCGGCGCAATGCTGGCTAGTTTGGGCGGATTGGATGCTTTGGTATTTACTGGCGGTATCGGGGAGAATTCAGCAGCAATCCGTGCTGCGGCTTGTGAAGCATTTGAGTTTCTCGGTTTGAAACTCGACTCCCAAAGGAATAACGCCTCACCGACTGATACAGATATTGCAGCAGCAGATTCCGCGATTCGCGTCTTCGTAGTGCATACCGAAGAAGATTGGGCGATCGCACAAGAATGCTGGAAGTTAGCGAAAGCTGACCAATGAACCACTAGACCTCTTGCATAAATCCTGAAATGCCCCCTAAATCCCCCAATTCTGGGGGACTTTGAGATTCTTCCCCCAAAGTTGGGGGGTTAGGGGGGCAAAACTCGAATGAGAGCAAGAGGTCTACTGAGTTGGGGAGATGCGGATTGACATATTTGCCAGTTTAATCGCTAGTTTGAGAATCCTTAGTCATGTCTGGCACTGCCCGCACACCTGCCAAAATTAAGTTCAGCGATTCTTGGGTATGTTCCTCTAGCATCGCTTTACTCAGCATCCGCTTCCCTGACCAGAGATGCTTCACGTTTTCATGAGCTGCCAAGTAGAATACACAACTGCCCACAATATTGACCGCCGTATGTTTTGGTTCCAAGGGACGAAAAACCCCCTGTGAGATTCCTTGCTCCAAAATCGCGATCAGCGTTCCATAGAGTTGTTGGATCGACTCTTTTGGGTAGTACTTTCCCCGATTCTGAATCGCTTCCAGAAACAACATCGAAGCCAAGCTCGGTTTTTTCGACATTTGCTGGAGAAACATCCGAGTAAAGCTCTCTAATCCTTGCCGGGGAGGTAGTTGTTCCAGATTCAATTGCGCGATTTCGCCCAGAGGCTGTATAAACGCCCGGTTGAGAACTTCCTGATATAACGCTTCTTTGTTCTGGAAGTAGTAATAAATCATGGTTTTCGTCACCCCCGTCTGAGCCGCAATTGTCTCAGTACGAGCGGCGGCAAATCCTGCGATCGCAAACTCTTGTTCAGCCGCATCCAAAATTTGTGCCTTTGTCGCTTCTGCATCGCGTCCCGATATTGAACGTTTGCTTTTTGCTTGCCGAGAGCTAGGCATATCAACCCAAAACTGACCAACTGGTAAGTCAGTTTAACCTCTCCAAGCTCTTGTCGCCTCAGGCATTGGCAAGATTTCATCTTGTCTTCTCTTGACAGAAAGAATCGCTTATTTTTATACTTACTGACTAGTAAGTAAGTTATGGCCGAGAAAAATGGTGATATTTTTATGCCTTAAGACGAATCTTACTAAAGACAATGAACAGCCCTAAATTCAACGTTGAGTACCACGTCACGGCTGTAATTTCTCATCTAGTTAAACTGGGTCGAGAAGAGGGATATGAAGAATGGATGAGAGGAATTATTCCTGTAGCCAAAACATTTGAAGGGCATCTAGGAGTCAACATCCTACGACCGCAGAGAGGTATACAGCTGGAATACATTATTGTTCTTCACTTCGATCATCACAAAAATCTACAAGCCTGGTTAGATTCGTCGGTGCGTCGGGAGTGGATTGAACGAGTCAAACCGTTGATTCAAGAAGCGGAGGATGTGCAAGTTCTCACCGGTTTAGAAACCTGGTTTGAATTACCGAGACGACCTCAAAAGTCTCCACCTAAGCGTTACAAGATGGCGTTACTAACCTGGATAGGAGTGTTCCTGACGCTATCAACAGTGAGATATATTCTCCGCCCTTTGCTTGTGCATTTCCCGGATTTGTTAGCGCAACTCATCACCATTGGAATAGTTGTGTTGATACTCACATACGTTGTGATGCCCCAGTTAACCCGATTGTTTTACAAGTGGCTTTACCCCAACTCCTAAAGGGAAGCTACTCAACCATAGATTCATGTGTTTTAGATCTGAAGGAAAAAGAGATGAGCGATACTTTTACATCTGAAAATTCAGTGATGCTTTTAATCGACCATCAAGTTGGGACGATGCAATTAATTAAAAATATTCCCCTGGACGTTGTTAAACGAAATACGCTGGCTCTAGCAAAGACAGCTAAGATTCTCAACATTCCAGTGGTACTTACAAGCTCTCAGGAAGAGAATCTCCAAGGGCCACTCAGGCCTGAGTTGCAGGACATTTTGCCTGAAGCTTTTGAAAGGCGAATCAAACGCGCTGGTATTGTGAATGCCTGGAATGATTCAAACTTCAAGAAGGCGGTAGAAGACACCAAACGTAAAAACATTATCATGGCGGGTGTTACGACTGACGTGTGCCTTGTCTATCCTGCGCTCAGTGCCTGTCGTGAAGGGTACAATGTGCAAGCTGTAATGGATGCATCAGGGTCACCTTTCGATATTTCTGAGGAAATGTCTAGGCGGCGTATGGAGCGTGAAGGTGTTGTGCTGACGGCAACCAATACGCTTATGGCTGAACTCGCTCAGGACTGGAGTCGTCCACAGGGAAGTCAACTATTGCAGGTTTTATTTCAGGATGTTCTGCCTCAGATTGGGTAGCCTGTCTTGTCGGACTAGAGATAGAATCATATCGAATCCGTTGACATTGGAATACTATGTTTTTCTAACGCAGAGGTAGCAGAGGGCTACGCAGAGGATCGCTGAGTTTTTGATAGTCATAGCCACTCAGATTCAAATGTATCAGTCTCTCTCTTACCTCTGCGTCCTGGAGTAAGTCTGTGGTTCGTTCTTGGCAGACAACACTTGACACAACCTCAAAAAGTCGATGAGGTCAAATTAACGTTGACGTTAAGGTTGATATAAGTTTCCAAATTGACTGACAAAATGCGTATAGGAGAGCTAGCCGAAAAAGCTGGCGTGACTCCTCGAACAATTCGTTATTACGAAAACTTGGGTCTGCTCAAGCCCAGTGAGCGTGAGGGGAAGGGCTTTCGGTACTACACTGAGGCTGAGCTTGCCAGACTGCACAAGATCGATGCACTCCAATCTCTAGGGCTAAGCTTGGAGGAAATCGGCAGTATCCTCGACCTGTTCTTTGCAGAACCGACGATGTTACGGGGGAAGCAGAAATTGCTGGAAATCCTCATCGCTTATCTTAAGGAGACTGACGAAAAGCTCGAATTTTTAACACAGTTTCGGTCTGAGTTACAGCATCATATTGCCAAAATCCAGGAATGGATAGACGAGCAAACCAGTTGACTTTTGACTCAAATTATGGATGTATCGCAAAGATGGTTCTACAACGAATTTCAACAGAGCGGTGTTGACTTCGAGGATACAGCACGAGTTGAAGCCTATGACCACAATCAGCGATCAAGTAGTGAAGAAGCTGAACGGGAATTGGTTGAGCGGCTGGGTATCTCAGCAGGTCATATCGTAATTGACTTAGGAGCAGGTACAGGCACCTTTGCCATTCAAGCCTCTAAGGTAGGTGCTCGCGTACATGCTGTGGACGTGTCGCCAACCATGCTGGCGTATGCCCAAAAGAAGGTTCACGCTATGAATGCTCAGAACATTCAGTTCCACCATGCAGGATTCCTATCTTACGAACATCAAGGCGAACCGGCTGATTTTATAGTGACAAAAGCTGCCTTCCATCACCTTCCCGACTTCTGGAAGACGGTTGCGCTGTTGCGGATGGCATCAATGTTAAAGACTGGAGGGATTCTTTACCTTCGGGATGTGGTGTTCTCGTTCAACCCCAGCGAATATCACTCTTGTATCGATGCCTGGATTGCTCGAATGGCAAAGCCATCGGGTGAGGGTTTTACCGCCAGTGACTATGAGATGCACATTCGTGAAGAATATAGCACGTTCAGCTGGATTCTTGAAGGAATGATAACTCGTGCTGGGCTTGAGATTGTACAAGCGCATTACCCAGCACCTGAATCTGCCGAGTATTTTTGTCGGAAAAGCAAAAATTTGTAGAAATCAGGAGAACAAGAGGTAACTTTGCTCGATACGGCTGATATGTAAGGAAATTGCGGCCCAAAAGGGAGTTACGCCCGGTCAACTTGCGATCGCCTGGTTACTGACTCAAGGAGACGACATCGTACCAATTCCTGGAACCAAGCGCCGTACCTACTTAGAGGAGAATGTAGCGGCGGCGGATATTACATTAACTCAAGCTGAACTAGAGAGCATTGACGCGATCGCACCCAAGAATATTGCGGCTGGCGATCGCTACCTGACATGAGCAGTGTGAACCGCTAACTGAGTTGCGGTTTTAGATTTTTGATTGGCTCAAGTCCACTCAGGGGACGAATGGGTAGATGGTGAGCTTGCCGTTAGCTGTCTGGGATGCGATCGCCCTTGGCGCTGTCCTTCGGGCAAGCGCATCTCGCTGAGTCGATAAACGCCGCTACTCAGAAAACATCTGTCGCTAAACACACTCAGCGACAGATTTCTTTTTAGCTCGTTAGAGCGAACGATCAAACAGCAGTATGTACCAAAAGCCGCTAACTCATTCTCAATCCAAAATCCGATTATCTACCACCCTGCTTAGTCATAATCTATGTGCTCAACTTGTCTCTCTACTACTGGAGGCGGCATATACTCAGCTCGCCGTCTGCCCTGTATGGTAGGGGGGAGAGCGGTATAGGGGTGTTGCACCACATAGGTTGTCCGAGGTGGACGTTGCTGTCGTGAAAGCACAGATAATGCGCCAATCACTACGACACCGCCACTAATGGTAACCGCCATACCTCCTAGCGCCCAGACTAACCCTGAAAGCATCGGATTATCTTGCTGCCCCGCTTGAGTCACCTCTGATTGGGGTTTTGTTGGTGCAAACAAACTATTAGCATTCGGATCGTTTTGCGTCGTTAGCTTCTGCATTAACGACTGCTGATTTTGCAGTTGCTGTCTGAGCTGCTCTATTTCAGTTCGTTGCTGCTCGAGCTGCATGACGAGCCGCTGTTGGTCGGTATTGTATAACACTGAACCGGGTGAAGCCGTAGGCAGCGCCTGCGGTTGTGTCCCATTCATAAAAGGAGTGGTCAAAGGGGTTGGTGAGACTGGCGGGAGTTGAGCCACGGGCGGAGCCGTTGCACCCAAATTCGCTCCTCCCCTCATCAGAAAAAGAACTGCCACTCCAGCGAAGGCAGCTCCTGTCAGGAAAGCCATACCATCACTCATCGCCCTTACCTCTAAACTGCAACTGAATCATCAATAATGGGAACTGATGCACTCTGATACTCCTCACTTTGACATTACTTCCCTTGGATTAATATGCCATCTCCTCTCTTAAGGGAGGGGGAGCCACTCTTGCCCTGTTGATATCTGCTCATTCATTCAAAACCACATTTGTTTAATTGTCCACCTTAGCGAGGTTTAGCAATTTTAAGTGCCCTGATGAGCCATTTTTATACAAATTAAGTCTTTTGACAGATTGGACTGGTGAGCTTGACGCCAAGTGTGTTTACTTGCTAAGCCCTGAAAATGATACACCGATGTCAGCCTTCAGGGTGAAAGCCTTGAAATTTTTTAAACCTAAAATTCCTAGCCTTTGAACCCGATGCTTAGGTCTGTTGAAGCCAATATCACACCCTTAGAAGACCCACGTCGCCTTATGGATAAGGTACACCCACGAAAACTCACCTCATCGCGTAGCAATTCTACCGTATTGATCAAACTCAAGGTTTTTAAAATCTCACAGGAGCCTTATTCTCGCTTTTCACGTCGAAAAATTAACAGCCTTGGTGCTACTTTCGTGTAGCGAGGTTGTTGGACACCCATCTCATCTATATCAACGGTTCACTGTTACCCTACTCAACGCTTATGCATCATCGGCACAACCAAGATTTTAACAATCATCCCCAGCCAAGCCGCAACAATCTTTGGTTAGAGGGCTGCAAGACAGTAGCACTGAGTTTAGTGTTCGCTTTTGGGTTTCATACCCTTGTTGCCGAATCTCGTTATGTCGCCTCCGGGTCGATGCTACCTACGCTAGAAGTTAATGATCGCCTAGTAATTGACAAGTTGAGCTATCGCTGGTCAAATCCAGAACGAGGCGACATCATTGTATTTTCCCCCACCGACAAGCTCAAGCAGCAAAATGTCCGAGATACGCTGATCAAGCGGTTGATTGGTTTACCGGGAGAGAAGGTCGAGATCAAAGAGGGACGGGTATATATCAATAATCGTCTTTTAAGAGAAAAGTATGCTGCTGAGAAGCTGAGGTATGAGTGGGGGCCTGTCACCGTGCCAGCCAACTCTTACCTGGTCATGGGTGACAACCGCGATAATAGCTACGATGGTCGTTACTGGGGCTTCGTCCCTCACGATCACATCATTGGCAAGGCGGTGATTCGCTTCTGGTCTCCTGACCGTCTTGGTCAAATCGATCCATCTCCGCTTTATCCAGCCTCTGAGCAGCCCTCTCCAGGGCAGTAGGCTAGATTTGGGTGTAGAGAACGTAGGTCACAGGGTCGAAGGCTGGAAGGTTGAAGGTTGGAAATTATAACGGGCCTACCGACTAACCTAAGTCGCTAGACCTACGCGGTAGAAGTGTTCCATCAGTTGAAACAGTTGAAATGTGACGATGTCAACACTCAGAGCGCTGCTTGTAGAGGGCGGGCTATTTCTGCCAACCTGGTCTATTGAGGAAAACAATCAAAAAAAGCCTAGACTGGGCTCAGCAAGCAGATTACATCGTGAAATGCCCCTTGCACCTTTAAGGCTACACTGAATATCATATACTAGACACTTTTTAGCCTCTCTTAAGATAGGAAGAATTAGCGAATCAGCTTAGATTTACTACGAATCAAAGGGAACCTGAACAAGCAAAATAGGCATTATGAACCCCGCTGAAATCCGAATTGTTCGCCTAGGCTAGGAGGCGAAAGTTTTGCAACAAGGCTAGCGGAAGCAGCTGTTAGTAACCTTGCGCGATCGCTCCTTTCCTTTTTGGTATAGCATATGACACTTTTGAGCCAACATCTAACCCTCTTTAGTAACTCTGATAAGAGAATATTGAGAGGCGTAGTAAAAGTAGAGATAACGAGCAACTATGCAGCGCTCAGATTTACTAGCTTTCTGTCTTTGATGGTTAATCATTAAATCTGGTTCTCCACAATCTATTAGCCATATCCTCAAAAGTTATTTACAATTAAAACAGAATTTATTCAGGTTGCTCATTCCTGTTCTTGAAATCTTATTGGTCATATCGAATTCAGAGAGAGTAAATCGAAATTGCCACTCAAGAAACCATCTAAACTTGAAGCTAATTTCCGTCGATAAAGCCTTTCAATTTAATCGACTTTGAAAATCTTCAACTTAAGCATTTCAGTAGAAATTTCTTTGAAATAGCGATTTTCCACCATGAAAAAGAGTGTACCGACAACAGAGTAGCTGGCCTTAAGCTGCTCACTAGACAAGGATTTAGAAATCTGAATTGAGCCAGACTTTGCTGGAAAATCAGAGGAGGTTTGAAAAAAGCTATCCACCCCTATTCCTAGAACTATAAAATTTTAAGTGGCAGAAAATTTTCCGGTAAGTTAGTCTAATGATGAATTAGAAAGCTATAGATTTTTTTCCAGAGATTGGAGTGTTAAACCGAAATCAATTAGCGTGAGAGCAGTAATTACCCAAGGAGATAAGCATGAATCTAGAGACAGAAATCAGAGAATTCCTGGCGAATATTTCTCAGGAACAAGATATATTGAAATATATTTATAACACAACACCGGACAGTTTCGTCCCGTTTGAAACGCCGATCTACTACTCAG
>NZ_DATNPA010000234.1:0-8556 GCF_036703385.1 Allocoleopsis sp.
ATCGAGACCACGCTGCTGCTGAAGTAGTGCGACAACGCGGTCTGGAACAATTAGTAGCCAGGGACTCTGGCGAATCGAAGGAGCCTGTTGCAGTCGGTCTGCCGGGGACTGGCAAAAATCAGTCTAGGTCAGAGGCGAAACTTGACTCCCGCAAGGGAGGCAGAAGAACCAGAAATGCCAATTCGTGAGGATTGGAAGCCCGCGCTGTACCGTAAGGTCAGCGTCGGGAGGATGTCACGTAATCTTGAATACAGACTCTACTGCTGATTTAACAGTATTACTGGCATCTTTCAGCTTTTGGGCAATGGGCTGCTGAGTATTCAGGAATACACGGGCACAGTTACGTCCCGGCATCCCAGAGATCGAACCGCCTGGATGAGTCCCAGCACCTGTGAGATATAAATCTTCAATCGGCGTCTTGTAGTTAGCAATTTCCGGTAAGGGACGGAAGAAAACCATCTGATCAAGGGTCATGTCCACATGGTAGTAGTTGCCCTTATATGCCCCCAACCGCTCTCCTAATTCTGCTGGGCTTTCCACACGACGAGCTATGATTGCATCTTTGATATTCGGCGCATAATCTGCCAACTTATCAATTACGCGGTCAGCCACTTTGTTTTTCAGTTCATCCGTCCAACCTGTACCCTTCAAACCTGTCCCTTCAGCGCCAGCAATCTGGTAAGGAGCAAAGAACTCAATCCATAACGTATGCTTGCCTTCGGGAGCCATTGACGGGTCTAATACGGTTGGGACATCCAAATACATTGAGGGATTAGAGTCTGGAATAATTCCCATCGTTGCCAGGGAGTGGGCTTCTTCTACATGAGCCACAGAGTCAGCAATCAGTACTGAGCCAATCAAGTACTCGTCTTTATGGTCAAATCTTTCAAAGCGTGGCACTTCCGACAGGGCACAGTCAATCTTAAGAATGGTTTCATTGTTATTGACAATACGCCGCTCCAAGCGATCTCGTAGGTTGGGATCGGCTGAGTGGCTATCAGCCGGATCAACCATTTGCAGGAACAATCGTCGGGCGTCAATATTGGAAATCACACCCTTGTTCGCGCGGTACTCTTTGCCTCCACCCACTCTGACACCTACAGCACGACCGTCATCAACTAAAACTTGCTCAACGTGCTGGTCACACAAGACAACGCCACCTTGACTCTTAACCAGGTTTAGTAAGGCTTTGACCAGTGCGCCTGTCCCGCCACGGGGTCTGGCCATACCAGGGTTATGACGTAATGACATCATCATCGCCCCAATGGCAAGGGTTTTTTGGGAAGGAGGCGCTCCTAATTCTGAGGCGAGTCTTGCCAGTGGAGCTTTGAGGAACTCGGAATCAAACCACTCGTTGAGGAGATCTTCTGGGCTGGTTAGCATATTACGAACCAAGTCCAGTGCTTTATCAACGCCACCGATTACTGACAGCAGATCTTTGATATTTTGTGCACCATAGTTACCTGCAATATCAATAATCGACTTAGGTGGCGCATTGAACATGGGAGTGATTGCTTTGGTGACGCGCTGCCAGTAGTCGATAAATTCAGCATATTTTTTAGCATCGCGATCGCTATATCGGGCAATCTCAGCACAAGTCTTCTCCACTGACTTGTGACCCAAAAAGTATTTCCCATCGGGATGAGGGCAAAAGACAACAGGGTCACAGAACAGATATTCCAACCCGTATTTGGTCAGTTCTAATTCTTCGACCACGGGGCCTAGGTGAATAAATTCGTGATCAATAGCGCAGAGGTTGAACTTAAAACCCGGCGCTTCCTCTGGCAACACTTCTTCTGTGGTTGCAGCTCCACCAGGAACAGACCGCTTTTCTAGCAGCAACACACTATAACCTGCTTTTAACAGGTAGGCAGCACAGACCAGTCCATTGTGACCTGCGCCGATTATAACGACATCGTAAGATTGCATGAATAACGCTCTACAAAGTGAGGAACCTAATATCTCACTGATTGTAAAGAAATGAAAAGACTTTCTAGTCTACCACGGGAAGGATATTGCAGGGTAGTCCTAAGGAAGGTGAAATAGACTGGGAGGCTCAATTTATCGTGCTTTTGGAGGAGAAAGATGCTCTGCGATCGCATCACGGCGTGGTGTGATGGGCGCAACCTCTGAGCGTATAACGTAGACGACGCACTATAAGCGCGAGAGAACTCAGCAAACGTAAGAGGAGGCGCTTATCTAGCGCTTCGCTCTATTAGAGCAGATAATGATTATAGGTGTCCCTGCTCCTTACTCTTTAATCGATCTTGATCGATCTGTAGAGTCTGGCTGAAAGTCGTTGCCACAGCTATACTGGCAAAGTCTGGATCTTCGTGTAACTAACAAGTCTTTAATAGCCTATGAATCCTGTAGTTAAAGTTGTTCAACCCTCTGGTATTTTAGACGGCACCAAAGCCGGTCAGTTTCGTCAAGAGATTGCTAACCTGGTGGATTCTGGTGTCGATATCGTGTTGGTTGATTTCCAAGATGTTACCTTCATGGATAGCTCAGGTTTAGGGGCGCTAGTCTTGGCGCTGAAAACAGTTCGAGCGGCTGGGGGCAAGCTCTATATTTGTTCAGTCAACGAACAAATAAAAATGTTATTTGAACTAACGAGCATGGATCGCGTCTTTGAAATCTTTGCAAATCGAGAAGAATTTGAGAACGCTGTTCTTTCTACCCACTAAGGCAAGAAAAGCTCTTGCCTTAGGAGCGTTTTAATCGAAGTTGATTTCCAGTAAAGACAAATCATCATCAAAGTAGTCTTTGGGATTCACGGCTTTAATAGCCTCCAAGATCTGATCTAACTCACGAGTATTGTTACTCCTACAGTCTTTCAGAAGCTTGATAAACGAATCCAGTCCCCAGATGGTGCCGTCTGATTGGTTAATCTCGTAGATCCCATCGCTGAAAATATACAGGGTGCTGGGTTCGACGATTTCACAGCATTCATCAACATAATCGGTATCAGGGAACATGCCAGCGGGTAAGCTGGGAGTCTTCAGGCTTTTTACATGGATGAACGAATCTGACCTTCCAGAAAGCAATAGGGCAGGTGGGTGCCCTGCACTGGAGTAAACCAGTTGACGCTTGACCCGGTTATAGACCGCGTACCAGATGGTAAAGTATTTATCATTCTTCTGAGTCATCTGGAAGGTTTCGTTCAGTCCTCGTAAAACATCGCTGGGTTGATAGTAATTAATTTTAGGCAGCGCCCGCGATCGCAGAAGATTCAACACTTGAAGAGTTGGTAAAGCAGCCCGTAAGCCATGTCCCGAGGCATCCAAGAGATACAGAGCTAAATGCTCTGAATCGAGCCAATAGTAATCAAAGCCATCACCGCCTAGTTGCCGAGAAGGAATGAATCGAGAATCGATGGTTACGGGTGGCTCCGTCAATCGGTCGGGAAGGATTGAACTCACGTATTCAGCGGCTTCTGCTAATTCCGCCTCCAGCAGCTGTTTCTGGTGCTGCAAATCTCGGTTGGCTTCATGCAACCTCAAACCAGCCCGCACTCGTGCCTTCAATTCAGCCATTTCCACTGGCTTGGTCAAAAAGTCATCCGCGCCAGCATCCAGCCCTTCAACACGATCCTCAAGAGCATTTCTAGATGTTAGCAGGACAAATATCGTCGTTGAAAGTTCTGGTGTTGCCTTGACTTGGCGACAGACCTGTAGCCCGTTCATTCGGGGCATATTCCAGTCACAAAGGACGAGTCCCGGACGTATCTTGCGTGCCTGTACTAGACCATCTTCACCGTTACTGGCAACTGAAACCTCGTAACCTTGGTTGTGCAGTGTCCGTTTCAGCAAGATTTGAATAGCCGGATCGTCATCAATAATCAGAATTTGGTTCATGGCATCGAGGTACTACAAGTCATGCTTACGAGAATGCAGATGCACAGGTTGAGAACATGGATAGTTACTAGATTCAGTTCGAGTGTAGTCTAATGAGAAAGCGAGATAAAACTGCACAGCAAGTTAATCAATGGTAGAGCATGGGTTAAATCCAGGCTAGACTAGATTTTTCAACAGGGCGTATCGGCATCTTGACAACCATGCTTTAGTGTCGTTGATGTAAAGGGCTTTGAGCAATTGAAAGACTTCCACCAATCTAGCAAGCAAGTAAAGAGTGACCTGAAGGTGTTAGAAGAGGTTTTGTCGTGGTTTGAGCAACTTAATCAACCTTCTATCCCCAAAAAAGTTTGGTTACAGTGCCAATTAGCCCTAGCCGAAGGGTTCACCAACGCCGTCCGTCATGCTCACAAAGGTCTACCGACAGATGTCTCCATTGACCTAGAAGTTACTCTATTGCCCCAACACTTAGAAATGCGAATCTGGGATCAGGGGCCCCCGTTTGATTTAGAACAGTGGCTCCAGACTCACGAGCATAGGATGGATGCTGGCGCTGGCGGTGGGCGTGGGCTAGCGATCTTAAATCAAATCGCAGACCAGCTCAGTTATACACGTACCAATGACAACCGCAACTGTTTATTGCTCGTAAAAAATTATTAGGAAACCCCAAACAGTGGCTTTCCTTAAGGCTGTCTGGCTCTTGGGCCAAGCCTTGGTACCGAAAGAAGAAACGCGGCTCAGGCTGAACTAGATTTAGTCGCGCGGAAGGGGCTTTCTTTAAATCGCAACAAAGTTCAGCTGATGCCAAAAATTTATACTTCATACTTTTTTCAAGTTGTTTATTGACCCCGTTAATTTTTCTTCGTGAGTTTATAATCCCTCACTGGAACAGACTGAAATGGCTGAATTGTTGGATGGCGTGCGACAACAACCGGAACCCCTCCAGAAGGGACAAGAGTAATGCCGCGACGTACTGGTCGTACAGGACGTGGATCGACCAGCGCAAGCTGATAATGGGACAGAATCGTTGCTAGCACTAGTTTCATTTCAAACATAGAAAAGGCCATTCCAATACAGCCACGAGCGCCGCCGCCAAAGGGGAGATACTCAAAAGGCGAAAACTTTTGGTGGAGGAAGCGATCGGGTTTGAACAGCTGGGCATCCGGAAAGACTTCTGGACGGCGATGAGCGAGATAAATACAAGGAACCAGGATTGTACCTGTATCAAAATGGTAGCCTGCTACTTGCACAGGTTCCAAGGCTCTTCGAGGTGTACAAATCAAAGCAATGGGATTGACTCGCAGGGTTTCGGCGCAGACGGCTGTCAGATAAGGCAATTGAGCAATTGCCTCTGGCTTGAGGTTATCCCCTGAGTCGCCGAGTTCCCTTCGCAGGGTTTCGCATACCGGGGCACAGGAGTGAATCCAGTAAAATGCCCAAGTGAGGACAGCTGCGGTAGTCTCGTAACCGAGGAGCAGCAGTGAAACGAGTTGATCGCGCAGCTCAACATCGCTCATCGGTTGACCATTCTCATCCCGTGCTGAAATTAGCATTGAGAGGATATCTGTACGAAACACATCAGCTTGTTCCCGGCGTTCTTTAATCTCGTCATAGATTAGGGCGTCAATGGCAGCGCGGCGTCTGAGAAAGTACCCCCAAGGACTCCAGGCCCCTAAATCACGTTGTAGGGGAGGGAAGAAAAACAGACTGGAGTACAAGGGAGCGGTAATGTCGTCTAAGAGCGAACTCAGGCGTTTTTCGAGCTGTTGGTAACGGGGGCCCGGTTCAATACCAAACACAACCCGCAGGATAATCTGGAGGGTAATCTCTGGCATAACGTTCTGGATGGAAACGGTGGTACCCGTTGTCCAGTCGGCTATGGCTTTTTCGGTGATTTCACAAATGAGTTGACCGTAACCTCTCATGCGATCGCCATGAAACGGCGGTATCATGAGTTGACGCAGGCGATTATGGCTGTGCCCTTCCTGTAAAACGATAGATTGCTCTCCCATCAAAGGTTCAAAGACATGGGTTGCCTTGCGGAAGTCTAACTTTGACGAGGGCAGCGAAAAAATCTCTTGAATTGCATCAGGATTGCCGAAAAAGACCACAGGCGGAGAATTTAAACCGAGTACTCGTGTGGTGAAGATGTCTCCATAGCGTTCTCGACAGTTATCCAAAAATTGAGTCGGTTGAGCAATTAATTGAACCGTCTGTAACAAAGACGGTGTCTGCGGACCATCAGGTAAGTTCATCAGACTGCGTGAGACTGTGTGAAGGATAGAGCTGAACAAAAAGTGTCACAAGTGAAGTTGGTATGCGCCAGTCGCATTGCCACCAAGAAGTACTCTTTCCCTGGAAGAATACCATTGTATTTCCCTGCAAAATCCTTGGTTTAAGTCATTTGATGGGCGGTAATCTTAGAGTTGCAAGGAAGTCATTGAACTGTACGGGTTCACACCGAACTCGCGACAGCTTGGGGCAAATGCTTTTTAGGCTGACGCTGACTCGTCACAACCATTTTGACGCCGTCAGAGGGTGCAATTGTCACACCACGACGGGCAGGTTTCACGGGTCGTTGCTCACCTAGTGCCAGTTCATAGTTAGAAAGGATCATGGCTAAAACCAGCTTCATCTCAAACTGAGCTAAAGCAAAGCCAACACAAAGCCGGGTTCCTCCGCCAAATGGGAAATATTCATAAGGGGAATATTGCCGTTCCAAAAAGCGCTCTGGCTTAAATTGTTTAGGCTCTGGATAGAGGTCTTCTCGTTGATGCGTTAAATACAGACAAGGAGCAAGTGATGTTTCTGGCTCAAACTGGTAGCCCATAATCTGGACAGGTGATTTGGTCACTCGTGGGACGGCGATCGGGACAATCGGGTAAATCCGCACTGTCTCTTGACAAACGGCGGTTAAATAGGGTAACCGATAAATTGCCATTGGATCGGAGCTATCTCCTAGAGTCTCCAGCTCACCGAGCAACCGTTCACGCACTGAGGGTAGCTTGTGAATCCAGTACAATGCCCAAGCAAGAGCTGTCGCCGTCGTTTCGTGACCCGCTATCAACAGCGTCATCAACTCATCACGTAATTCCACATCCGTCATTCCCTCTCCCTGACCATCACGAGCCAACAGCAGTAAAGTAAGAATGTCCGTAGCATCAGGATTCAGCTGCTGACGACGTTCAGCAATCTCCGCATAAAGCAGGTCGTCAAAAACTTGCTTACGCCGCAACATCCGTCCCCAAGGACTCCAAGCCCCCCAATCCTTTTGCAGACCTTCAAAGAACAACATGCTGGAACGCAACGGAGAGCCGGTCATATCCAGGAGTGAGGCAAGGAGTGGCTTCAATTGTTGATAACGCGACCCCTCCCGCAGACCAAATACAACTTGCAAGATGACTTGGAGGGTAATTTCTTGCATAACAGCACGGGCAGTAAACGGCGTGCCCTTTGTCCACTGACTCGTAACTTGCTCGGTAATCTCACAAATCACCTGTCCATAGGTTCGCATCCGTTCTCCATGAAAGGGAGGCATCAAGAGACGCCGCTGCCGTTGGTGGCGATCGCCATCTAGCATCAATATGGAGTTATCCCCTACCAAAGGTCTTAAAATCCGGTTGGCTCGACCGGCATCAAACTGCTTGGTATCGGCAGTAAAAATCTCTTGAATAGCTTGCGGATTACTGAAAAACACAAAGGGTACAGACTTACTCAGGTGTAGCGTAAAGGTATCCCCGTAGCATTGAACACACTCATCCAGCAAGCCAAGGGGGTCAGTAATCCATTGGATGAGCTGCCAAGTGGGTGGCGTTTTTGGACCATCAGGTAATTTCATAAAGAGTGAATCAGCCTTGGTTTCAACGGTGAACAATGACCAGTTTAGTGAATCGTAGAAAGTGATAGAGGCATTGCAGCAGAAGGCGATTTAGAAATCTCTATCCCATCAATAAGATATTTGATGGCTTGAAATTCCCAAGCTGACGCTGTTGAAAGCCCCCTCTCTCGACATACCAGATTGTACGATCTACCTATTAAGGCCAACCCGTTACAGGGACGCAGTTGTTTGAAGAGGGATCTGACATTATGACCGTTGCCACTCAAGCCCCTAGCTTTCAAAAGGGGATTCAGTATTTTGGTGAAGCGTTGCCGGGATTTGACAATCTAGGCAAGGAACCTGCGATCGCACATGGACAAAAGGCGATCGCTAACCCCAATGACCCAAAGGCTGTCTTTCAAACAATGCTAACGGCTGACGCCCTGCGTTACCTAACCTTGCAAGTTACGGGGAGTAAAGCTTCTGGACATCCTGGGGGGTTTGCCAGTCAAGCGGAAGCCTATGCGGCTCTAGTCATGCTAGGCCATAAAAACATCTTGACAGAAGTCGGACATCATGCTCCAGGTTTCTACAGCGCCATGTTCCTCGATCGCTCGTTAGAGGACATGGGAATTTATACCGTGCAGCAATTGCGCGATCGCTTCCGGGAAAAACACGGACTTTTAGGTCACTTATCCGGTTACATTCCCGGTATTCTCGCACCGGCTGGCCCGTTGGGACAAGGGCAACACTTTGCAATGGCGGCGGCACTCCTCCACCGGGACAAGCTGTTCCCTTTCACCCTCGGCGATGGGGGGATGGGCGAACCCTACCCGATGAGCAGTATGGCGCATTTCCATACCGCTTATCCCGACGTGACGAACT
>NZ_DATNPA010000235.1:0-3753 GCF_036703385.1 Allocoleopsis sp.
GTTTCAGAGTGCCTTGAAGCGCCTGATGGAAGGTCATCCAGTGGGGTCAGCCCTAGAGTTTTTCAACCAACGCTATGCGGAACTCTCCTCTGACCTCAGTAGTGTACTAAACGAGATAAAGTTTGGTGAAGAGGTTCATCACTTGTCTTTAGCTGGTATGTGGACAGCTAACAACGATGCCCGCAGCTATACGATTATCGGCGACCCAGCCGTGCGGCTAGCTGTTGGTGATGTGACTACCGAGCGACCAGTCCTTGAAGCAGTGACTTTGCAGTCTGCACCCGCAACACCGCTTCCAACTGGGGAAGCCGTCTTTGATGAATCTGTCTTGAAGCCAGCTCAGATGGACTTAATCAAATCTCTAGAACAATTTCTAGAGAAAGTCCAGCAAGTTCCAGCCCCTCAAGCCGAAAGACTTCAGGCAACGGTGTCAGATGTAACTAATCTACTTAATAAGTTGAGGCAGGAATGATAATAACAATTTCGGGAATCTTTGCGATCGCAGCTATTAACGTTGAGTATCCGCAAACCAAGTCCTGAAATTTAGATGCGAAAATGCTTCCTCTGAATGGCTCATACCAGTTTGAACCCGACAAAATCCACAACTTAGAAAGCAGCGAGTTCATTAACAAATAGTAACCCATGAATGCCATTGAGTTTGAGATTACTATCCTTCGCAGATCTAACGAGTGCTGGCCAATTGTTGTAAGAACCAGACAACTGGATGGGCTAACCACCCACACTGAAGGAAGCCTTCAGCTTACTGAAGATGACTGGAGCAAGCTGAGAATAGAGCAGGAAAACGAGAAGGAATATGGCAAACTACTGGGTCAAGCAGTCTTTCGCAATGAGGTGCGCGATGCCTTTATACGTGCCTACAGTAACAGTAAGAGTAGTCAGAACTGTCGTCTGCGGATTTTGCTCTCTATTGAAGTCGATAACACAGATGAACTGAGAACCTTGCATTGGCACAGGTTGTGCGCTCCTATTGATGCTGACGGGGCTTGGAATCTTTTAGTTCGCGACCAGCGAGTACCCTTTTCCCTCTACATTCCCACTATTATAGATCGCCGCTTTTCTCCCATAGGAAGGCGTGATTTACGGGCACTGGTGCTGATAGCAAATCCATCTAATTTAGAGAAATACCGGTTAACTCCTTTCGATGACAAGGATGTCCTCAATAAGGTGAAGTTAGCTCTCGGTGGCATTCCTTGCAAATTCCTGGCAAATATCAACAATGAAGATGTTATCGGACCACCAACGCTAGAAGAACTGTCTAAGCAAATAACGGACGCCTCCGCCGCTTACACCATAATACATATAGTCTGCCACGGTATGTTGATCAAGGATGGGGATCGAGATACCGTTCTCTACTGGGCAACCAAAGATAATCAAGTCCAGACTGTTCGGGGAACCCAATTAGTGCAGGAACTTAAGAACATAGGGGAACGTAGAGGCTTGCCTCACTTAGCCTTCCTGTGTACCTGCGAGAGCGCTCCTCCAGAGGCAGAACGGGCATTAGGCGGACTAGGTCAGCAATTGGTACGCCATTTGGGAATGCCTGCTGTGGTGGCGATGACCCGCAAGGTCAGTGTCACGACAGCCCTTGCTCTCGGAGAGCGCTTTTACCAACGATTGGGAGAACATGGTGAGGTAGACTTGGCGTTGCAAGAGGCGACTGCCGGATTAGGAGACCGCCACGATATCACTGTCCCAGCCCTGTTTAGCCGCTTGGGGGGACGACCTCTGTTTAGCGATCGCTTGGAGGGTCGGGAGTTGAGCGAGGCAGAAATTGAGGATGGTATTGAGGAGTTCGGGAAGCTGATCGAAGAACGGGCTCCTCATGCATCTGCGCTGAAGAAGGAGTTTGAAGAGCAGGCAAAGAAACTGAAATACTTACGAGGCTCGGAGATTCCCTCAGCCAAGCCGCAACGACAGGATGCTTTATGTAAACTCAACATTCTCTGTAACCAAGTACTCGAAATCGGCTTCGACGCACTAACCGCCCTAGGGAAGAAACCCCCAGAATACGAGGCAGAGTGTCCTTTCCCCGGTTTGTCTTCCTTTAAAGAGGAAAAGTACCACAAATTCTTCTTTGGTCGTGATGAACTGATTAAAGAGCTGCATCAAAAACTGAAGGAGGATAACTTCTTAGCCGTGCTAGGTGATTCGGGCAGTGGCAAGTCCTCGGTAGTGCTAGCGGGATTAATTCCCAAGCTTCAGCAGGAAAAACCAGACTTGCAGATGGTATACCTGAGACCGGGAAGTGAGCCTTTAGAACAACTACATGTTAGTCAAGCTAAAGCATCAGGGCAGCCTACAGTGTTTGTGGTGGATCAATTTGAGGAACTGTTTACCCTCTGTAGCGATGAAAGTCAGCGCCGAGGCTTCATCGACCAGTTGTTGCAGCTTGCCGAGCACCAGAACGTTACGATTACGATGCGCTCGGATTTTCTGGGTGAGTGTACTCGCTACTCTGCTCTAAGGGAGCGGATGGAAAAAAGACAAAAGTTGATTGGGGCAATGGAGCCTACTGAGCTGGGTATTGCAATGAAGAGGCAGGCAGACGCGCCGCGTCTGGAGTTTGAAGAGGGTCTCAGCAATGCCATTTTAGCGGAGGTTGAACAAGAACCAGGAAGGATGCCGCTGCTACAATATGCATTGCAGCAATTGTGGGAGCGACGATGGGGGCGGTGGTTGTGTTATGAGGAGTATGAAGAGATTGGAGGAGTTCAGAAGGCGATTGCAACGACGGCTGATGCTTTCTACAAGGGGTTGTCATCCAACGACGAGCAAGAGCGAGTCAAGAATATCTTCGTGCGCTTAACCCGTTTGGATGAGAATGCCAAACAGGAAAAGGAACGACGGAACACGCGGCGGCGAGTCAAGCTGGAAGAACTAGTGCCGGCTGGAGAGAACTTGAATCAGATCAAGGAACTCGTGAAGCGCTTGGCTGATGAAGGGGCACGCTTGGTAGTGACTAGTCAAGATCTGGCGACAGGGAAAGAAGAAGTAGAAATCGCCCATGAAGCGTTAATCCAGCACTGGAGTTCTTTGCAGAATTGGTTGGAAAAAGACAAACTTAATCTGCAATTGCGGGAGAAGGTTACTCAGGCAGCATTAGAGTGGAAACAACATAAAGGAAAGGAAGACTATCTATCTCATCGAGGAGAACTCTTAAATCGTGCTGAGGCGTTACTGCGACAACCCAAGTTTTTGAACCAGATTGAAACTGACTATGTAGACGCTTGTGTGAAATTGCGCGATCGCCAGTCGAGGGAACAGAAACGACAGATACGAGTACTGCTTGGGCTGCTTATTACCGCAGTGGTTACAGGTGGTTTTGCCTTCATTGCATTTGTCTATGCTCTCTATCAATTGCAGCAGGCACAACGACAGAAGGTAGAACAGTTAGCCGCAACCGCAGAATCCCTGTTAGCGACCCAATCTGGGGAGGCAACTTTCAACGCGATCGCGTCAACCATTTTCAGCCAAGACTGGTTTGTTCAGTTGCCCGATCGCCCTCCATTTCTGACCACTAAAAGTAGTTTACTGAATGCAATTTGGGAACCTAAAAAAATAAATAGCTTCTCGCATGATACAACTGTCAATTCTGTTGCCTTCAGCCCAGATGGACAGATGATTGCCAGTAGTAGTGAAGATAAGACGGTGCGCTTGTGGAATTTTAGAACAGGTGAGTTAATCGGTAAACCTTTGCAGCATGATAGTGCTGTCACATCCGTTGCCTTTAGC
>NZ_DATNPA010000236.1:0-5438 GCF_036703385.1 Allocoleopsis sp.
TTTTGTTTTTTGTATTACTTGGAATTCTATAGTAAACAATTAACTCTTTCTCTAAGTCTCTAAGTTCACAGCCTACTGAGTATGCATTAAAACAATAATCAAAGGTAGAATAACCAATAAAATCTAAATTTCCTGTTTCAACAGCGCTGTAATAAGCCTCTTTTAAAATTGATAAGCTTCTCTTAAGATGCTTTTTCCAATGCAATATATGATTGCCAAATATATCTAAAATTCCAGCCTTCAGATGTTTTGCATTTAATTTTTCTACTAACCTTAAACCTAATTTCCCGTATTTATAACCAGTTTCAATGTCTTGAATGGTACACAATATGACCCCATAAGTTGCATAAGCAAAACTCGATTTAGGTGCATTGCCATATTTAATAGATAAATCAATCTGTGTTAACACAATTGGCACTAATAATTCTGGAATACCTATATAGCCGATCCCTAGCATTTGTCCTAGAATTGACATAGCTGCAAGAGATTCTGTATCAGTCATTTTGGGCAGCTTAAGTAAGTTGTTAGTTTCCGCTTTTATATATAGGTTATTTGGAGATTTTGGTAAAATAACTTTTAGTAAATGTAGTACTTCTAATCCGATGTTAAGCCCTTCTTCAAAATTGCTTTTTCTTATGCAATCTTCAATCTTTAACTCATATATTTGAAGTTTATCTAGAACAGTTTTAGCATTTTCTAGCACAAGGTTAGCCAAGGCTTCCATCTGCTCATAGTTTCCAAAACGGTAAGCTACTTGTGCGGCTTCTTGATGTAGTTGCAAACTTAGGTTATATTGCACCAGCCAACCGTTTTCTCTCAACAACTTTATTCCTATTTGCAGATAGTTGAAAGCTGGCTGATAAGCTACTGATGCCTTTGCTTTATTCCCAGCAATCAGATTTAACTGAGCCAGTTCATCTCTTTCTGGCTGCTCGGTAATTAACGAGATGCCGAAATTCAGTTGATTAACAATGTCAAAGATTTTTTCTTCTTGCTTGTCGCTGGGGATATTTTGCAGCAGCATTTGCCCAATTTGTTTATGCACAAGTGGCTTATCCTGTTCAGAAATTACGGAATAAGCGGCTTGCTGAATTTTGTCATGGACGAATTTGTATTCTAGCGGTTGGGTAGTGGGTAATTTTCCAGCGATCGCTAATTCCACATCCCCCATATTACCCAGTGGTACAACTAGATTTTCCGCAATAGCGGTGTGTAAGCTGTCTGCCGTCTCTCGCAGGGATTTTTTACAAATCGAGGCTAGCGATCGCAGTTCAAATTGATTGCCTATACAGGCCGCTATTTTTAGCGCTTCTTGTGTCTTCTCTGGCAGCTTTTGAATTTTGAGTACCATCAAGTCAACTACATTATCAGTAAAGTCTTTTGCTTGTAGTTGCTCTATATTCCACTCCCATTTTCGAGAAGCTAAGTTAAAGTTTAACAGCCTTTCCCTATAAAGCGAGTTAAGGAACTCATTCATAAAGAAAGGATTACCACCTGTTTTAGTAAAAACTAATTCAGCCAGGGGGTTAACTTCTTCTTCACCGCAGTTGAGAGTATCTGAAATCAATTGCGTGACGGTGGACAAATCCAAAGGCGGCAGAAAAATCCGATTAACACTGGCTCTATTTTTGATAATTTCTTCAATTGTCAAGCTTAAGGGATGAGCGGGAGAAACCTCATTATCTCGATACGCACCGATTAAAAATAAACCCGGTGTCGTACCATTCATTAGCAGTTCCATTAGCTTTAATGATGCTCCATCAGCCCACTGTAAATCGTCTAGAAATACGGTGAGAGAATGTTCTGGGTTAATAAAGACTTTAATGAAACTCTGAAAGACTAAATTAAAGCGATTTTGGCTCTCACTTATCCCTACTTCTGGTACGGCTGGTTGCTTGCCTACGACTAATTCTACTTCGGGAATTACGTCTATTATGACTTGACCATTTATCCCTAAAGCTGTTAATAATTTATGTTGCCACTCTTTTAGCTGTGCCTCACTTTCAGCTAACAGTTGTTTGACTAATTCCCGAAAGGCACTGACAACAGCACTGTAGGGGATATTGCGTTGATACTGGTCGAATTTGCCTGAAATGAAATAGCCGCGCTTTTGAGTAATCGGTTTATAGAGTTCTTGGACTGTAGCTGATTTACCGATTCCTGAATAACCCGCAATCAGAAACAACTCGCTTTGGGATGAAACTCGCTCAAAAGCAGTTAGGAGCGTTTCAATTTCTAGCTCTCTGCCATAGAGTTTTTGCGGAATTTGGAATTTATCTGAAATATCTTGACGAGCTAGGGGAAATATTGATATATTTTCAGCATTGATGAATTGATTTAAGCAGTTTTCTAAATCAGCTTTGATTCCCCAGGCACTTTGATAGCGTTCCTCAGCATTCTTGGCTATCAATTCCATTACAATGTTTGATAAAATTTGAGGAATTTCTGAATTAATTTCTGATGGCGGTAACGGCTGTTTAGCAATATGGCAATGGACTAATTCCAGTGCATCCGTGCTGTCAAACGGTAGTTGGTTGGTGAGCAGTTCGTAAAAGGTGATGCCAAGGGAGTAAAAGTCTGTCCGGTAATCTAGACTGCGATTCATTCTGCCAGTTTGTTCGGGCGACATATAGTGGAGAGTTCCTTCTAAAACGTTGGGATTTTTTAGGGTAGGATTTTCCCGCGTAAACTGGGTAGAAATGCCAAAATCGATGAATTTTAGTTGTCGGGTTGCTGGGTTAAAAACGATATTTGAGGGGTTAATGTCTTTGTGGATGATGTTAGCGGCGTGAAGAAGCCCTAAACTTTCTGTTGTGGCGATCGCAATTCGCAAAAACTCTTCGAGGCTAAACTTTTTATGCTTCATCCAAATTTTTAATGATTCACCTCCAAAATCTTCTATAAACATGACGAGGGTGTTTTGATAGGGCTGCAAATCGTAAGCTTTGATACAGCCAGCTAGATTTAAGGATTTGGTAATTTGATATTCGGTGCGGTAGCGAGCGAGTTCTTGCGGTGTGGGATAATTTTCTTTCAGGATTTTGAGGATAACAGGTTCGTTGTCTGACTGTCGGATGGCGCGATAAACGAGAGAGTTGGCACTTTCGTAGATGCGAGTTTTGACTTCAACGCCAGGAACGATAAGCATTTGCGCTGTTCTCCTGAGATAGCAGATGAGGTTAAATCCGTGATAGGGTAAATGCTTGCCCAATTAGTAGGACAAGCAATTTTATCTATGCGGATGAACCTACCATAAGTTTGCTTTCTCAGGTAGAGGGGCGTAATCCCTACAGTCGGGAAGTCATTGCAGAACAGCTACTTTTGAGCGAGTAAGGGCTTTTCCACTTCGTTGGGTTGCTTCTTGTAGTGCGGCACGGTATTTTTAAAATATTCCACTAAATTAATACAGGACTAAAACTTTCACAGCCATAGTGACTAGGGTCAATCTGAACTTGAGTATCTGCACCTAACTGCACTTGGTGTAAGTAGCGATCGCAAATTAGATCATCGCAACTGTAGCCCAAGCTGTCGAATAGAGAGGTTAAGACAGATTGGTCATCGGCTGAGTTAAAGTTAGTGATCGCCTCCGTACCATCGCTCAAAGAGTTGTAGATATACTGGTCGTGGCTACCACCATTATGCAAGGGGTCATCAGTAGTATCACCGACAAGAATGCCGTTGTTTGCTCCAGCTAGTAGGGCATCTTCACTGGTACTGCAAGGGTTTTGAGCTAGAGCTAATTCTACAGCGCGATCGGCTTGAACGAAGCCGTAGCCAGTGGCAAAATCATAGCCCTGATCAAAACCCGGAGTGCCTGGGTCATCCATATCCAAAGCGGTTTGCTCCAGAATTGAATAGACCTCGCTAGGATTGAGATTAGGATTGGCTTGGAGTATCAAGGCGGCTACAGCAGCGATATGGGGCGCAGCAGCCGATGTGCCACCGAAGTTGGGGAACGTGTCGGCGTCTTGAGAACTATCGCGTCCGAAGAAGGTGGTATTGCCTCGGTCTGGGCCAACAATCCTGGGCTGACGGCGAGTTTCGGGACAAGGCAAGCGATCGCCATTTGTATCGAATAGAATTGGTGTGCCGCCAACCGAAGAGAACTCTTCCAAGTTGGCAGGATCTACGCCGAAAGCAGGAGTTTCATAGAAAGCTGCTGCCCCCACAGCAAAAGCACCAGCCGCATTAGCATGTCCAAATACCGTTGAACTGGCAGTGTCATACTCGTCAATTGTGGCTATGGTTTGAGGGTCTATATACTTCATCAACGAAGGAGCAGCACCTTCACGCAGAGTAATTGCCAAATTAAACTGATCGGAGCCGTAACTGCCGTCGTTTATGAAGTTGAGAAACTCTACCGGGTCGCCTCCTACATTGGATTCGGTACTGGAAGCTACAATGTTGCCCGAACTATCCAATAGAAAAATATCTAGGTCATTAGGCGAACCCCCGCTATTGGGATTGAGCGAAAAGAACGGCGAGTCCCATTGAAAAGCGATACCGAACGGTGCATTGATGGGAAGCGTAATGCTCTGCGTAGTATCAACACCTAACCCTAGGTCGAAGTCATGAAGTTCGCCGCCGAATCGGGAGTCGAACACGCCGCTGGGATTGAAGGCACTTTCGTAGCTGTTGCGGAAGCCGTTGGCAGCCGAGGAAAAATATAGAACTCCTTGCGCCACCACTTCATTGACAGCCTGGGCAACAATTCCATCTTGGAAAAACGGGTTTGAAGCAAATCCAATGTCGTCCACAATAATGTTAGCGCCTGCTGCGGCTAAGGCTCTAATCCCGTCGGCAAAAGCCTGCGCGCTGGCACGATCAAACTCTAGTGGGCTGGTTGCTGCTTCGCTAGAGACAGCTGTATGGAACAGCAAGTTTGCGCCAGGAGCAACATCGTGGATTAGCTGTAACATCGCCCTGCCTTCATCAGTGGCGGGTCCAAATAGGTCGGCGAATTCTGGCGGTGCCTCGGCGAGTACGTTAACATTGGCAGGCAAATCGCCATTGGCAACATCATCTGATGCTGTCCCCAACAGATCAAAGCTGGTTGATAGAACGCCGATGGTGATGCCGGTGCCATCCACACCAAACGTTTGACGTGCGACATCTGCTCTCATTGCCTCATCGCCTTGCGTCGTAACCAGTCCTACCATATAAAAACCTCTGCTTCAATTTGAAGTTTGCATGAGATATTAGTCAGGTTTAAGAAGAGTCAACTTCAGGCTTACAACTTCTCCTAAACCCTTGCTGGAACTTGCCTTTTTTTCCGGGATTTCAATTCACAGATTGCAAGTCTGAATAATCATATTTTGGACTCGAAAAGCATCATTGTGATTCACCTCCATAGAACAACTAATTGGCTGAATTGGGTATTGGTGAATCGAGGTATGATTGGCTAAAGTATCAGATCACGCTAGTGGTGGAACACCTAC
>NZ_DATNPA010000237.1:0-12587 GCF_036703385.1 Allocoleopsis sp.
TGTTCCCGGTGGGTTGGTTGTTCCCGGTGGGTTGGTTGTTCCCGGTGGGTTGGTTGTTCCCGGTGGGGTGATGATTCCGCCGCCTGCAATTATGAACGGTTTGCCTGCCTCAATTCCTGCTCCCTGATTACTGTAATTGAACTCGCCTTTTGTAAGGCTGCCGGGAGTACTAATAGTTATAGTGCCTGAATTGCCGGCTCCCTGGTCACTTGTATCTATGTTGTTAACTACAATGTTGCCCCCGGCAGCCAACAAGTAGACAGAACCAGCATTGCCCCCATCCAAATCCCTCGCATTTATATCGCCTGTCGTAATGTTTCCTAGGGCAGTTAATCTTACATGTCCAGCATCACCTGGAGTCTGATCAGAAGTATTGATATTCCCTACATTAATGCTCTTGGCTGCCGTCAAAATCAGCGACGGAGTGGTGGTCAGAGTCGTAAAATCTGGATCGGTGATGGGAATCGAAGCAGGAGTATCAGGTTGGGTAATGGTAATAGAGCCGGCTGTGATATTACCGCTTAAAGAAACTACCTTGAGGGCTGCCCCTGTGTAGTTACCGAGTGAAATGTCACCTACAGAGGTAATGATGGGGTCTAAAATGCTGCTGACGTCGCCGCTGAACCTGACGCTACCACCACTAGTGATGTGGCTATCAAACGAGGTATTAGGGCTGAATACGTTAAAGTTGCCGCCACTTTGAAAGGATGGTGCATTTGGAGAGTTCAGTGCCAGGACATCAACGGCTTGATTACCTTGAATCTTAATATTTTCTCCAGCGTGGGCGAGAAAAGGATTGGCGGCAGTATCTCGTACCCTCACCGTATTCTGTGCTAGTAGATTTAAGTCACCCGTTGTCTGCAACTGACTCTCTACTAGGGTGAGGTTATTTCCAGCTGACAATGTTGCTGTCTGAGCCGTTACACTCCCCTTGATTGCGACATCTCCAGGCTGAATTAGAAGACCAGACCCCACCAGTTCTACCTGACCCGAGCTATTAACCACCATACCCGTAGCTTGACCGCTACCCGTCAACAGTTGAGGTAAGGTGTTGAGAGTGATGTTGGCAACATCTGAGGCAGGAACCTCTAGGCTGAGTATGTTCCCTGGTACACTCAGCTGTACCGTACTCTGACCTGGAACGGCCTTAACGGTGATTTGTCCTCCTGGTGCATTCAAGCTGCCAGTACTAACAACCGTACCCCCCACCAGCGACAAATTTTCTCCCTGCCCTACAGCTAGCTGACCCATATTGACAACGGCTCCTGGGGTCTGGGATGTTGCGAAGACGAAGTTACTCGGTGTACCGAGCAATGCTGCGTAGTTATTGGGTTCGGTCGCGCTAAATAACTGATTATTAAATGCAATACCAGTAGCTGTGGTAGCCGTGAAAGAGGCTGGGACATTCAAGCTAGCATTCGGGCCAAAAACAATCCCAGCAGGATTCATGATGTAGAGATTGGCAAGATTCGGGTTGTTGCCCGTAACTTGAATGACTCCGTTAATGAAAGAAGCGTTGCCGCCAGTAACGCGAGCTAGGATATTCTGAATAGATGGGTTGGAGAGGAAGTTGGCTATCTGACCCTGATCCAAACCAAACTGACTGAAGCTGTGGAAAAGATTTGCGCCTGACTGGGTACCGCCTCCTATGTCAAATTTGTTTGGGCTGCTGTTAGGAGTGGTAACGAGAGTGCCCGTGCCATCAGCCGCCGGCACAATTGATTGTGCCAGTGCGAAATCCCACGAAGGAACAAGTGAGAGGGCGAAAGGTATTAACCATAAGCCGATGTGTTTCCCTTTCCGTACCCAATAGTCCTTTGCACCCAATGTAGCATCAGACTTACCTTCGGGTATAATGGTTTTTTCCCGTTCCGCAGGATTGGTGACAAGCAATCCGCTGACTGTAAACACGGTACATTTCCCCTAGCTTTTTTAGATTTAAACACGTCGTTGTTACAACGTGCTGCACTTTCAGCTCAACTCCAGCCTCCGAATTACAGATATATATATAAATTCGGTGAGACTGCACCCATTAGATCTTTATTACTAGTTTTCCGTATCACTACTTTGAGTTTGCTCGTTTGTGAGATATCCGTGGAAAAAGTTTTTGATTTTATAACGCTTCACTAGTATTTTAAGCTAGCTTAGCTCCTGTAAGATCACCACTTATCCTCTCTGTGGCACAACTTAGTCACAGGAAAACTTGCAAAACTCAAGCTAAAGGGTTCTTAGAAGAGAGAACAGCTCTCACTGTATAGGTCTATTGTCTGAGTCAGGTGATAGACCCGTTCCCTGTTAAGTATATCTGAGCGAGTTGTTCTATCTTTATATCTATAGCTACACTTTCGAGGAACTATCGGCTTACAGCGGACTGACTACAGGTTCTCTGTATCCTATACTTTTTGGTGCACCAACGACTACATGCAGCTGATGCCAGTAGAGGGTTAACCAAGGAGAATCTAAGCCTAGGTTGGCAAAAGGACTCTCAGGAGGGACTTGCAATTGCGCCGCGACTAGGCTAAGGCGAGACTCAAACTTACTTTTGAATAACAAAATAGAAGCTGATTGCGTGCTAAAAGCATCTGCGCTTAACCGTAGTTGTAACCCGAATTTGGGTGGGTTGTAGCTGAGGTTGCACAGGTTTCGTTCTTTTTGACAGATAATGAGGCGATGACTATAAACTGAAGTGTGACCCTTGTTTTTCTCCCAAGTAAATTCCGCCAATTCCTTCGGTAATCCCCAAATATTTCGACCCCCCGCCACAGAGTCGGCACTATCTACATAAATATGGGAAATCCAGCCTCCGAGTTGGCCTGAATAATTGACTAAACCAGCGGTAACAATGAGTTCGCTATACTCCAGCACAGAACCTGAACCGTAGTGAGAAAAATAAATCCCTCCTACAGTTTTTCCGGGTAAGACACAAATGAGATCAAACTCTGGGGGGATGAATGGGCGTACTCGTTCAACATCGAGCAACTGCCAGGTTTGGATCGCATAGCCTTGAAGCGCCCAAGGTGCGTTTGGATAATCATTTCTACATATTCTGCACTGAGATTTAGTTGTATTAAGCCTTTTTGCTAAACAAATAAACATCATCACTTAGATAGGTAATACCGAGTTGTGTTCAAAGATAGTAGATGGGTATTGATAGGGAGAAAGATAAAGTAGTACGTTTGATTGTAATATTGTAATTTCCTATTAATGCGACCTCATGCATTAAGGACTTTTGCCGTCTTGATGGTAAAGGGTAAAACAATCTTTCTTCTCTTTTTCCTTCTCCTTTAACCGTTTCCCTGACTTCTGCAAGAAGTTTATTGAAATGGGGGCAGTCTACCCAGCCCAAAGTTGCTGAGCAAATCGAATAGCAAGGCTGACCAGTAATAGGCTAAAAAAGCCCATTGTTGCGTATCCCCAACGAGGATAGCGGGCAAGCAACAAACCGATCGCGATCGCTAGGGACACAATACCGTATGCGTAACGCTCAGCAGAGGTAGTCCTGCCAGAACTCAGGATTAAGGCAAAACTAAAAAAGCCATAAGCAACCGCAACCCGACTGATTTGGGCTCGAAAATGCCACAGCAAGTAGCCACCCCCAAAAACCATCACCGCGTTAATCAAGGGTGTTCCTGCCAATAGCCACAACAGAAGAACTAGGCTAGAAAAGCCACAGACGACTTTAAGGGGACTGAGTTGGCTACGCCAGCGCCATAATAAATAACCGCAACCACATGCGATCGCAAATAATAGGGGATGCCAAGGGTCTGTAATTGAGCCACTTTTCCAGTTTGCGGAACCCGCTGCAATTTGCACCAGCATCTTCAACCAACCTTGTCCATAAAACGCTTGTGGAGGTTGCCACTCCCGTTGGTTCAGCAGAAAGGCTAGGGGTTCTCCAAACTGAATCCCACAATAGAGAGCATACAGAAGTAGACCGGCACTGGTAGCCAGAGTAGCAACGTAAGCGATCGCACCTCGGCGTTCTCTCCACGCTACGATCAGAAACGCAGGAACCAAAGCCATTCCTGTGGGACGGGTAGCGGTGGCGAGTGCCCCCCACAGACTTACCCAGGCATATTCCTGTTTATCGAAGGCTCGCAACGCAGCGGTGCTGAACAGAAGAAACAGCCCCTCGGTATAAATCACAGTCCCGAACAGGGAGAACGGACACCATACCAAAGCAGCGGTTGCCCAACGAGCCGCTTGTTTACCATGACGCTCTTCTACCCAAACGTACAGAACGATTACGGCTCCCAGAAAGGCAAGATTGTTCACCAATGTGCCTGCCACTTCAAACGGCAAGCCCAGGGACATAACCGCACGAATCGCTAGGGGCAAGAGCGGGAAAAACACAATATTATGTGGCTTACCGTCATGGGCGTATTCATAGCCTGAGGTAACAATCTGCTTGTAGTATTGACTATCCCAGCGAGAAAAGATTTCCCAGCCTACATGAGCCTCAATGCCATCTGGGGGAGCTGGGAGTAAAGGGGCAATTAGCAACATAGCAACAGCAATGACTAGTCGGCTGAATAGCCACATCGTCACTGCAAAGAGCAATCCATTAGACCCTAACCAAACTAAAAATGAACGCTGAAGGTTCAAAGGCATTGGATGTTTCAAAAGCCCTCTTGGGCGGTTGGAGCAATCCTGCTGTCTAACGGCGAGTTGTGAAACCAAGAATCCTCGTTGCTCAATTCGCCAGGAGTGTCAAACCCCTAAGAGCAATTCCCAGCTCTTGAGTATACCAGTATCCATCGGTGCATAATCGATCACCTGCAACTGCCAAGCCCCCGCCGCCGATTGATTCAGAAATTGTTTGAGGCCTGGTGTAGTTTCCACCGAATACGTTTTTTGTAACTGAGACAAAGCACCAAGCGTGCGATTTTGCAACAAGACAATTTGACCATTGGGAGCTTTCAACGTTACCTCAATATCTCCCAAAAAGTCGTGTTGAATATCGACAGTGATCTGAATCTCTCGCACAGAGGCCGAATCATTGACTCGAATTGCACTAGTAATACCTTGAGGGTTGTCGTCGGGAATCGC
The DNA here is from genome assembly GCF_036703385.1 of Allocoleopsis sp. Lineage (NCBI taxonomy): Bacteria > Bacillati > Cyanobacteriota > Cyanophyceae > Coleofasciculales > Coleofasciculaceae > Allocoleopsis > Allocoleopsis sp. The sequence continues at coordinate 5,050 of NZ_DATNPA010000237.1, forward strand.
CAATGGGTTGTCATTGTGTCCAGAAAGACGCCGGATACCGGTTTGGGGACTGAGGGGTGTTTTTTGCTTGGCAGCTTGTACGGCCTTAAAAGCATTGACCTTGCCATAGCCAAACCACTGAGAATGACCGTTTGTATCATAAGTGCCCAGTCGCAGCCCCAACTGGGGATCGGCATCACGGTCAACGATTTTATCCCCTGTTTCTTGAAGAATGCGCTTCACGTCCTGCGCCGTGAGTTCGGGATTAGCCGAGATAACCAGCGCCGCAACGCCTGCCACAACGGGACAGGCACTAGAAGTACCCCCAAACGTACTCACATAGTCCCCAGTCTCATACCCTAGCGTCCCGACTAAGTCAGCACTGAAGACACCTAACCCAGGAGTGGGTGCAGTTACTTCGGGTGCTGTACTGATATAGCCAGTGCGCTCAAACCACATTCCTGGTGGTGCGTTGTTGCTGGGCGCACACACTGAGACATTGGTACCCCAGTTACTATAGATTGCTTTTTTGCTCAGGCTAGTACAGGCAGACACGGTAATCACATCGGGATGAATGGTGAAGCCACCCAGCCAGTTCGTGGGTCCTTTGAGCAAATCGTTGGGCCAACTTTTCTCGTACACCGTACCACTTACGGGACGATTGGCATTACCTGCCGCAAAGACAATGACACAGCCTTTCCCTTGGCGTCCTTGGGTGGCAGCACGGGTGACGGCAGCGCGTTGCCGTAGGGAGAGGGGAAAGTAAACGGTGGCAGCCCCCCAACTGCAAGAAATGACGCTGGCGTCTTGGGCGATGCAATAGTCAAACAGCTGTTCTATCGTGTCATCATCCAAAAAGCCTGTGGTGCGGATGGGCATTAGGGCACAGCCGGGAGCGACACCCACAATACCGATACCGTTTTCTTCCGCAACGGCGATTCCCGCGCAGGCGGTGCCATGACTTTCTTCGGACGTATCCGGTAGGGGCACGAAGTCTTGGTCTTTGAAGTCTTTGGGGCCAACGATTTTGCCAGTTCCCTGAAAGTCTGGGTGGTTTAAATCGATCGCATCATCGGCAACTGCCACGACTACAGAGCGATCGCCCCGCGTAATATCCCAAGCTTTTTCTACATTAATATGGGAATTCGCCGCTAATAATGAGCCGCCTGAATGGTTGAGATACCATTGCTGGGGATAGAAGGGGTCTTTTGGGCGGTAGTGAGGTTCTTTTGGGATGACAATTTCGGGTTCAGCGATGAGAATTTCTGGGCGCCCGATCAGTCGGTTGGCAATTTTGATCGGATTTTCTGTAGAGTTAGGCGTGAGTTTAAAGACGAAGGTGTTGGGGATACCAACCACAGGTTTCATGGTTTGCAAGCTAAATTCGGCGGTAACTTGTGCGATTACCTCCTCATCTGCTTCCGGGGTAAATTGAATCGTGAGTTGGTCGGTCAGGTAGACCAGTGTCTCTGGATTATTTTTGAGCTGGTAAACATGACTCGTAAAGGCAACTCCGTCATTCTCCCTCGCCGCCTGCATTGCCGCATCCCGTTGTTCGGGAGCTACTTTAAATTCTTCGAGCTTGGCGCGAGGAATGGTTTGCTCGTGTTCGGCGGGTAAAGTTTGCGCGATATCCTCTACCACCGTTGCAGAAGTCGGGCGAACTGTAAAGCGATCGCTCACTTTCTCAATCGCCAGTTCTTCACCTCCCCGTTGCAGAAGTACGCCCACACTTTGTTCGGGGACACCCGTTGTAGCGCGAGAATCGTCTGGTGTAAAGTCTGGGCGACTGGTCATCGACTATACTCCTTAACCTTAAATCCAAAATTTTAACTGAATCGCCAGAAAGTCCCTGAGTATAACAAATGTGGTAGCGATCGCGACCTCAGGAGCATCGGCGTGACGCTCGTGCGTGGTTATTTCACACTGGACAGTTAGGAAACTTTCAGACAGTTTTTTCAGTCTAATCCTCGCAACACTTTGGCTCTTGCCTTACCAGAAAACTGCAACGTTAAGAATGGTCTGGCAATGATAAGATACCCAAAGTTTTCAATACGTTTTGTATTACCCCCAATTCTTGCATGGTTTTCTCTGGAACTGTCCGAACGCTTCGCTTGATCTGCCTGGTTGGTTTACCCTTCACGGCTTCCTTGGCGTTGCTGCCACCAGCACGCGCTGAAAATCCTGTACCTCCGCTGCCAGCAGGTGCCAGTGATACGCAGCCCGACTTGACCGACCCCAATAATATGCGACCCCTGAATCAGGATGGCAGCATTCTCAGCCTGCCAGGTGGGCAACGTTTGATGGGAGAGGCAAATAATGCTGTGACGGCTCAGAACTATACCTTGGCAGCCAAAAAACTCCAAGATGCACGTCAAGTCTTCAATCAGCTATCTAATTTTTATTTACAACTGTCTTCCAGTTTCTCAGGAATCGATAACCGAGTTTACGAAGGCAACCGGAAAAAAGCACTGGAAACCGCTGAAATGCGGGATGAAGCCACCTATCAACTGGCTCTTGTGCATCGGGCGCAAAATCAGCCAGAACTGGCTGTACCCTTGTTAATTCAGATTGTTCGTTCTCAAAATCCGACACGCGAACTCGGCAAGAAAGCCTATCAACAGCTATTTGAGCTAGGATTTGTTGACTCCCCCTATCCCAAACCACGTGGAAACGAGTCCACGTCCTCCACGACTCCTGGCAAGTAAATTATTATATGTGAGACGTTTGAAGCGAAACGGGAGTTTCAATGATTAGCCCACAGCAAGTTGAGGCATTGATCAAGGCAGAGATACCCGATGCTCAGGTGCAGGTTCAAGATTTAACAGGCGGTGGTGACCATCTTCAAGCCATTGTCGTTTCTTCCCAGTTTGAAGGCAAGTCTCTAATCAAACAGCACCAGCTGGTTTACGGAGCACTGCGTCAGGAGATGGCAACTGAAGCGATTCACGCCTTAGCGCTTAAAACCTACACACCTGAACGTTGGAAAGCCACAGGTCAGGCCGTTTAAGCGACAATTAACTAAGAGTTCTCTTTACAGTCCCCCAACTAACGCTATACAAGATAGCCGCATTTACGCAAAGCTATGACTCCAGAACTAAAAGAGCGCATTGACAACTTAGTCAGCCAGAACAAGATTCTGGTTTTCATGAAGGGCAACAAGCTGATGCCCCAGTGTGGTTTTTCCAATAACGTTGTCCAGATTCTGAACACGCTAGGCGTACCCTATGAAACTGTAGACGTTTTGAGCGATTCCGACATTCGTCAGGGAATCAAGGAGTATTCCAACTGGCCTACAATTCCCCAAGTCTATATCAATGGTGAGTTCGTCGGCGGATCGGATGTGCTGATTGAGCTGTATCAACAAGGTGAATTACAGCAACTGGTAGAAGTTGCCCTAGCTTCTTAAATCACTCAAGTGCTGTCCGATAAATCGAGTCGTGGCTAGCCGACTTCCAGAGAAAAGTTATGCTAAGACTTTTAAGTCCGCTTCGGCGGACTTTTTTATCGTTTCGATATCCCAATTTTTCCTAAAAAATATCAATAGTTAGTGAAAGAATTCAGGATTACTTAAACCTTTAAGGAAAAAATGTAAATAGGCAGTTGAACTCAATTCAACTGTCTATTTACGAAAAAGCAGAAAGTACGGCATACCTAGTAGTAGTCGGATTCGGGCTCCGGCATAGGCATAGCTATCATTTCAAAGTTAGATGGGTCGCGCAGATAGCGCATTGCTTCTTCCTCCAAACGGTGGATGAGGTAAACTTCCAGGGCGTTAGTATGCCGAAGAGCATCGACGTAGCCATCCACATACAGCCGTAGGTCATCATAGCGGTAACCTCTGTTCCACATAAAAACCAGAGCGTCGGTAAGCTGCTGGTAGTAGCGTATGGTGCGGGTATCTTGAATCATAGAGTAAAGACTTTTGAGTTATGAATTTTAAGATTAGAGGGGCAAGCTGTCAATCCGATAATTATTAATTAACAACTACAGATGACGACTGACTATCCTCCTACTTCTTATTGTGCCTGAGACAAACTAGCGTTGCTCCTAACTTGAGAAAGAAAGACCTCTTTCATGTTGTTCAGACTCGCTACAGAGATAGCTGTTGGCAAACTCTAGGGCCTAGCCGTACATACATCATTTAGTCGCTCTTTTACGGGTGGAGTCAAAAAGTCCGAGTTGTACGGTGTTGCTGAGCTAGGGGCTGTTTTTGGTCATCGGCGATTTTTCTCAGGGCTCCAGGAGAAAGCTAAGATAATTTAACTTTTGTTTATTTTATTGTATCGCTGATTCTCCAGACGTTTTTCCAGATAAGCACCCATGAACTCTCGTCGCCAACGAGAATTTATAACCTTCAACCAACCCTTGGGGTTTTCGGAAGGAGTACAACCGACGAACCTTAAACCCACTGAAGTAGCCTTTGTTACAAAATCTTGACATTAGCTCTGTTAACCTGAAACGCACCGCGTGAAGGAAGTAGGTTGCTGTGGCAACGGTTTGTATTCAAATTATCGAGGGAAACCCCCACTTGCGATCGCTACTCGGCTGGCACTTACAGCAAGCTGGTCATTGGGTTCACCAATCTGCTACGATTCATCAGGCCAGAGAGACATTTTACAGTCGTCAACCAACTCTGGTCATTCTTGATTCTGACCTACCGGATGGCGATGGGATCGAGTTTTGCCGTTGGCTACAGCAGCAGCGACAGTCACTCATCCTCATGCTATCGGCTCGCAATACAGAAAGTGATATCGTCACGGGTCTTCGAGCAGGGGCTGATGACTATCTCACCAAGCCCTTCGGTATGCAAGAGTTTATGGCAAGGGTTGAGGCATTAATTCGGCGCGTCCGCGTGACGAATGCCCCAATGTCTCTGGACTACGGCGACCTCAAAATTGATTTAGTACAGCGTCGTGTCCGCTTCAAGGACGAGTTGATTGACCTAACACCACAGGAATTTAGCTTGCTCTATGTACTGGCACAGGCTGAAGGCACACCTTTGAGTCGTTCGGAATTACTGCGCCGCGCTTGGCCTGATGCGATTGACAATCCGCGCACCATTGACACTCACGTTCTCTCCCTGCGTAAAAAAATTGAAACTGATCCTCGGCAACCCAGCATAATTCAAACGGTTCGCAATATCGGGTATCGGTTCAATCCGTCGCTGCTTCAAGGGAATCCAACTCCAACTCCAGAACTAGCCACTCACAGGAATAATGGGCGTCCTCCTCTACGAGTGGCAGCGAGGCCATCGTTTTGAGCGGTGTACCTTGGGAGTGTACTGCAATACCTTGTCCTACAAGAGAGGCGGTTTCAACCGCCAAGTGCAAGATGTTAAAATCTATAACCCTTTTCATCTCTTGAGCTACTGTTATACTCTGCGAACTCTGAGCTCTGTGGTAACTTGCGGCAAGCCGCTACGCGTCTACCTAAAAAAAAGAGTTAGTCAATCCGGATTTCATCTGAAAGGCACTTTAGTATCTACTACCAAAAGGATGTAAATTACGAATTACGGATTACGAATTACGAATTTCAAAGCCACTCTTGAGCCGCTTGAGCTTCAGCCTGCACTAGCGTTTCTCGTAACTGTTGCCAGTTGATTTGGTCTGCTGGGGTGTCCTGAAGAAGTTGACCCTGTTGTAAATACAACACTCGTGTACAAAACAGCTGAGTCATATCTAGCTGATGATTGACCATCAAAATCGACATATTATCCTTATCAGCCAGGTCAGCTAAGACACCCAGAATGCGAGAGGCAGTACCCGCATCTAGAGCAGAAGTTGGCTCATCCAGTAGTAGAATTTTGGGTTGGAGGACTAAGGCTCGTGCGATCGCAACCAGTTGTCGCTGTCCCACAGAAAGTTGTAACTCTGTTCGCTCTAGCCAGTCAAGAGGGATGTACAGTAACTCCCGACAGCTTTCCAGACGTTCCTGAATCTGTCGTTGTGGTAATTGTTGCAACTTGAGGGGGTAAGCTAAAGCCTCCTGAACCGTCATTCCTAACAGCTTCGGCTCTTGAGGAACTAGCATCACTTGGTGCCGTAATTGGATAACGGGAATTTTCCGAATATCCTGGTCTTGGAGATAAATAGCTCCACTCGTCGGCTCGCTCAGTCGGTTCAATAACCGTAGCAGCGAAGACTTACCAGCGCCCGATGGGCCAATAATACAGAGGCGCGAACCCGCAGCCACCTCAAAAGAAATGTTGCTCAGTAAATACTGAGCACTTAAAGATGTCGTCAGACTTAGCTGCTCGACACGTAGTTGGGGAATCTGTGTTGTTCGCAAAATTGAGCTGTCCTTAACCCTAATGTTAGGAGTATGTCACGAAGGCTGAATGTGTACCCCAGACCACAGCTCCATATTAGCTTCAGCGAACTCGCCGCGAGCTTGTTCTCCTTTCTTTACTTCTCAGATAGAGAGCAACACACCAGAGAAATTCAGTCTTTTTGGAAAAATAACAAAGAAGTACTGGCCACTCTCTCGATTAGAACATCCTTCGATCTTCTCCCTCATGGCAAAGCTTAGAAAGAATAGACCTATCTTGAAAGTCTAGGTTCATCCTTCGTTGTGAGCGACAGCTCATGGTGTCTCTTGCTCTCATTCAATTTTTGCCCCCCTAACCCCCCATGAATAAAAGGCTTCGTCCTTACTCCTCTCCTCTTTTAGGGGAGAACGAGAGGGGTGAGGGGAACCGGAATCTCAAAGTCCCCCATAATTGGGGGATTTAGGGGGCATTCCAGGATTTATGCAAGAGGTCTAATGGCTTTGATGCTACTAGAGGAAATACAAGCTTAATCTGTATAGAGGATTTGCGATCGCTCGATAAACGCTCAGCTTCACATCCCTCACATGGGAGCGCTTAAGTTGCCATGTCCTCTACCTGTCCGTTGGGGAATCTTTACCCGAACAGGAACTTGAACATCTTGCCAAACTGAGCAATGAATTCGATACATGATTAAGAGTTGCGATCCATTTCTAACCTTAAATATAACTCTCTCTCCATTTGCACCAGCCGTTGCCTGTAAATCATAGTTTCTGAAACATCTTCAAAGAAGATAAAAATGTTTTTATCTTCTTGCTTCTCTGATTTTTTTGTATCATCTATCATAACGTATAAATTGATATATTCCGGTCTACTCTGATTTGCCGCTCTTGCAATACCTTTGATTTCAAAATTATTATATTCTTTATTTATAATTTTCTTGAACACTTGCTCAAGCCCGACCAACTCTGGGAAAGCATATTGTACTTTATCTCCTATTTTAAGGAGTTCGGGGTAATCACAATAATCTAGGAGGTTTGGAGATATATATTGAATTAATAATTCGTCGCTAACAACAATATACTCTACTGCTTTTGCCTTAAAAAAATTTCGGACTACTGAGAAGGAAGGCGTAATAATTGCATTAGTTAAGTTGTTTTTTTCTGCAGGGCTCAAACGATAGCCTAAGCCATGAACAGTGTCGATGATTTTGACAGAGGTATCAATTTTATTAAAAGCTTTTCTTAGTCCTTTTATATGGGAACGAATATTACTCTGTGTAGGGCACTTA
>NZ_DATNPA010000238.1:0-4035 GCF_036703385.1 Allocoleopsis sp.
CGAAATCAACTAAAATCCCTATCAGGGATTGAAACGTGATGTTTATCAAGTATGGCGTGCGATTGTTGGTAGGTCGAAATCAACTAAAATCCCTATCAGGGATTGAAACGGGGGCACGATAATACCGTGCCCTACCTATGAAATAAGCAACTGAAAATGGCTAACGGGCAAGAAATTACTTCGCCTGTGCCACAACTGTCCGATGACGCGGACTATTACGAGTAATCCTGGGTGGATGAAAACCAGCCTTCACCAGTTCTTGTTCAATATCCAACGTAAAATACTCATCTAGATAAGGTTCAGTACTCTTGAGCAACGTCAAAATGTAAGGCTGCATATTCGCATAAATTTCCGACTTAGGATTCATATCCATAATGGTCAAATAACCACCCGGACGCAGCAAACGCCTTGCCTCACGGAAGATTTGTTTTGATGCCGCTTGAGGAAGTTCGTGGAACATCAAACAGGCAGAAACTAAATCAAAAGCAGTATCCGGTAAACCTGTAGATTCAGCCGCCGCGTGTTTCCAGTTAATATTGAGATTGCGCTCCCTGGAATTGTATCCTGCCACCGCTATATAGTAGGGTGATAAATCAACACCCATAACATTTGCCGAGGGATAAAGGTTTTGCAGGGCAAACGTACTCAGCCCTACACTGCAACCCAAGTCTAAAATATCCTGTGGCTGAATTTGAACTTGAGATTTCACAATATCGTGGTAACTTTGCCGCAGCTTAGCATCGCCTTTCGTGCCATCTTCCGGACAAAGCTGTGCATGAACGGCATAAGATGCAACTTCTACCTCTAACGCGGCATCCCAGCTAAGATTTCCTTTCTCGTAAGCATGGAATGAACACAGGTAATACTCTGGGTAAGTCAACTGAGGATTTTGTACCTCAGCCAATTCACTGTCCCAATCGTGAGTTCGTAATTCCTGTACTCTCTGACGCCAAGGGACTCCAATCTTCTCCGCTCGTTTAATAATCATATTACGAGCTTGCCGCTTGGCGAAGTTGGCTAAGGGTTTGATGGATAGTAATCCATTGACAAAACCGGAGGCAATATTGGGGAACGTGCTGATGGCAGTTGTCATAAAAAAGGTTTCTTTAAGCCGAGATTCGTACTGATCAGGATTATTGTCTCAGAGTACTGACAATAAAGTAGCGGCGCGTGCGATCGCAACTCAAAGCTTGAGGCTTAGAACCTAGAACATGGAGTTCGCAACCCGAAGCTTGGAGCTTAGAACCCCATACTTGGACTAGAGAACTCAAAACTTCGGCTGTTTTGCTTGAACTGGTAAGCTCAGGCCAGACATGATACACCTGAGTCAGGGCAAAATTACTATTATCCTGTTGCTGCCAAAGGCTAATACTCTGGATTAGGCTGAAACTGTTAACTGGAACCCAACTAACTGGATACCCCGATGAGGATGACAACAGCAGAACTTCCTCCAGAGTGGAAAGATGAGATTGAAGGAATAGCTCAAGCGACTGGTAGAACATCAGGGGATGTTGTGAGAGAGGCACTGGCTCAGTACTTGAGTGCAACCGAACCCCTGACAGGCCAATTAGTCCATGCGAATATAGCTAGCTTCAGACAACTAGTAGTAGGTTTTTGTCGCGAACTTGATAACTTGGTGGCTTGTTTTTCTTACAATCTAATTCCTACTATTGAGTCTTTTGAAAATTTGTTACATCTCCTACATCTCTATACTCAATATTATTCCTCGCCTGTACCAGAAATTCAGCAGTATGCAGAAGAAGCCGACCCGGAATTCCTAATGGAAGACTTGCCAAAATTGTTGAATTCTCTAAAACAAGGAATCGAACGCATCCACCAAATTTGCCAGTCTTACCAGGAATTCAGCAACGAATTCTGCTTGGATGATGGGCAACCGGAAGTGATGAAAGAAGCAATTGCTCAATATTTAGGTAAAACAAGCCTTGTTACGAATCACTTAGTACAATCGGAAACGCCTAGGCTAGAAGCAATAATGGCTGGGTTTGGTCATGAAGTTAGCAATCCTACAGGCTTTATTATCGGCAATATCCGTTACGCTGATATTTATGCCCAAGACTTGCTGCAACTACAAACCCTCTACGCTCAATACTATTCTCATCCTATACCAGAAATTCAGGAATATGCAGAGAGAATTGACCTGAAATTCCTATTGGAAAACTTACCCAAATTGATAAATACTCTAAAAACAGATAGCAACATTATTTGGGAATGTAGTAGGAATTTGCGAACATTATTGCTTCATGAAAAATTAGATTTAGTCATAAAATTTTTACTGGGGCATCAGAATACATCATCAGATTGTGTGGGCATTCAAGTAATTAAAGAGTATGGCTCAATACCCCAACTAAGGTGGAATTCAAATCAGTTAACTTCAGTGTTGATTACTGTCATAACTCTAGCGATTCATAGTTTGGAAGAGTCAACAGCCTCTAAGATTGAGTCCCTAAAAAGAGAATTGAACCTAGAGTTTACCGACTCTGAGTTAACGCCAGCGCTCCGAATTTGTACTCACGTCAATGACAAAAATCAGATAATCATCCAAATTGGCGATTACTTGCTGCAACTGTCTTTGGATAGTGAGCAACGTCTACACGCTGAAGCAGAACCAGCGATTACGTGGGGGAATGGATACGGTTTGTACTGCTATCACGGCGTAACTTTACCCGAAAAATACGGGAAACTGCCTCCTAGAGAATGGCAAGCTCAATGGATTTTATCAGAAAACAATGCAGAACTGCGTCGAGTTCTCATTCAGGGTATTGGTTATGCACGAATTTTCACTGAATTGCAAGCCATTGAGTTGGATTCCTGGGCTGAATATAGCTTATTAAAAATTGACCAGATTATTGATATTGATAGACAGCCAATTTATTTGTTAAAAATGACCTGTCCCAGTACTGGATTTATTCACGCTCTCAGGGTACCGCCCAATATGCGGTCAGCGCGTGAGGCAATAACTTGGGTAAATTGGGGCGTCGATCCTCTAGAATTTGCAGTACAAACTTGAAGGAGCGATCTGCGCTCCGCTTACGCGGTAGCTGCGCTGGACTACGTCCCGCTTCGCTAACACGCAGCAGCGCTTCGCTATCGCTCACCCACAACCCTAAACCCACGTTCGGATACCTAGCTTTAGGTAGAAGACGCGCTACTCTGAAAGAATTCAAGCCAGATTTTGTGCGATTCTCTGCCCTTTGGGGTAGGGAATAGCTATACTGCTGTTTGCCATCAGCGCAACAGAGCAAAGTCCAATAATCCGCAGCCCATGAACCAAGTTGGCTCAAGTCAACCCTTGATGCAGCCAGTTACACTGTTTATTTTTATAGGTTCGCTCAATGTCGCACTTTTATTTTGATTCCGAAACTAACGGTCATAAGTCATTTGAGTTACCCGGTGCTAAACCTCACTACAATCCCGATCGCCCCGGACAAGTTAAGCATATTTTCCTGGATTTGACGCTGGATATCCCAAACCAAAGCTTCAGCGGAACTTGCACGATCGCACTCGAAGCAATCCGCAATGGTATTCACCAGCTAACCTTGGATGCCGTTAACCTGAATATCCAATCCGTACAGATAGAGGGAACGCCTCAATCCTTTGACTATGATGGGGAACAGCTGCATATTCAGTTAACAAACCCCACCGAAGCGGGGAAAGAAATTAAAATTGCGATCGCCTATGATGTGGAAAAACCCCAACGTGGTCTCTACTTCATCGTCCCCAATGAACACTACCCCAACAAACCCACCCAAGTCTGGACACAGGGTGAAGATGAAGACTCGCGCTTCTGGTTCCCCTGCTTCGACTACCCCGGACAGTTGGCAACCTCTGAAATTCGGGTGAAAGTCCCCAAACCACTGATTGCCATTTCCAACGGCGAACTGATCGCCACGGAAGAAAAGGGAGAGGACAAGATTTATCATTGGTTGCAGCAGCAAGTTCATCCGACTTATTTAATGACCTTAGCTGTCGGTGACTTTGTCGAAATTCGGGATGAGTGGCGAGGCAAACCCGTTA
>NZ_DATNPA010000239.1:0-14694 GCF_036703385.1 Allocoleopsis sp.
CTATACACCTCTCGTTTAGGGCGAAGCATTCGGGTGATGAATTATCGCGAACGCCTAAAATTTTCCGTCCGAATGCTTCGCCCCTACATACTCCATACTCTGCCGCTTTTGTCAAATACTTCTACTGGACTGGCGCTCTAGGGGGCGAAAATAGAATGAGAGCAAGAGGTCTCTTCTACCTACTCGTATGAACTCCGGTGCCTTCTGCCTTCTGCCTTCTTGCACTAGCGATCGTAAATCCGAGCAAGTTAGGGGTCACATGACACATCCCATGATTCAGCCAAACAATCGCTGATATTCTGCCCTTACCACCTCGTAACATTCGCAGGAAGCTGTTTCCAAGCTTTTCCTGTTAAGAATCTGGATACGTCCGCGCTGGTAACGAATCAAACCTTGGTTCTGAAGTTGACTAGCCGCTTCACTGACTCCGGCACGCCTGACGCCGAGCATGGTAGCCAGGAAGTCTTGCGTGAGGCGAAGTTCCTCAGACCCCACACCGTCACTGCTCATGAGTAACCAACGGCAGAGTCTTGCTTCTATCTGATGAAGACGGTTGCAGGCCGCAGTTTGTGAACCGGTAACAATAGTTGTATGGATGTAACGTTGGAGAATATGACGCAGCGCTCCACCTTTGTCGAACGCCTGTTTGATGATCTCCGCTTTGACACGCACGGCTTGACCGGCAATTTGTGTAAGCGTTTGCATCGGCGTTGTGGTCGCATCCAAAAGAATTGGCAGACCTGCCATCCCTTCACGCCCGATCGCGCCAGCTTCCACTGTTGAGCCGTCCTCCATCACCGTCACCAAAGAAAGCAATGCATTCAGAGGGAAATAGGTAAACGGGATAGGCTCATCAGGCAATATGATGGACTGCCCATGTGAGAGTGATACCTGTTCCAGATGAGGCTGCAATGCTTTGAACTCCTCACTCGGTAAACTGGCAAGCAGCCGATTGAGTGAGAGTGGATGTGCCTGCTGGTGAGTAGACATCAAATGCCTCCAAAATCTGCCCCACTGGCACAGTAGCAAAAAACAACCGATTAATGGTTACAACCGATTAATGGTTAATTACATTTAAGAATTATTTTCAATCCGGAGCGATGTCCTTGGATCACCGACAAAGCGATCGCCTGATGCTGTTAGGTGACGATACAAATACACTTGTCGTTGTGCGTGAATCTCCCAAAGACGGTTAAATACTTCTTCGGTGTACCTTGTAGCTACCTGACTTTTCACGGAAAGTTCTGAACCTTTAACAGGTAAAAGGTTAACGGGGAAGGAGAAAAGGAGCTTATGAATCCTTTAACCCTTTCCCTTTCCCCTTTTTCCCCAGCAGTCTATAAACATGCCGTGAAAAGTCAGGTAGCTTCTCTCTCAATGGCTAACCAGAGTTAGAGACTCCCCTTGAATCTTGCGATTCCAAGGAGGAGGGTTGACATTTAACGCTTGACTTCAAAAATGTTTCATCCTGGCAACTAATCAATCTCAAGACAAGACTTGACGACGCTTTGAACCGCCTGCAAACTTGTGCGAGTGTTTAGTAAATTCAGCAGCTTTCTTATCAAAGTCAGAAAACATTTCCTGAAGCGCTTGAGTATAAGGGAACAAAACAGAGGTCTGAGTCGGTTCCAGACGAGCCATTATTTCATTCACCAGAAAGCGTAGCATTTGCCTCACCAGTTCCCCTGTGACGCCGATGCTGGGAAAAACCATGACACACGTAGGGAATAAATCCTCTTCTACAGCAGCCATATTCTTCTCTAGAGAACACAGCCATAGGTAGACTTGGAACATCTCCAAATCTCGGATAGTGGATTTCATCACCTCTGCTTCCCTCAAGTTTCCCCGGCGACTGTGATGATCGGAGTACACTTGAGCTGCCCGACTGTAAGCGAGGTGAGCAATTTCTGAAGTAGCAGGTAAGAGTTGGTCAACGATTTGAAGGATAGGGGAATTAGGGTTGTACTGGGCGGCAGCCTTGCAGACTGGTTGCCAGGGAATACAGACTTGCTCTTCGACGAACTTGAAGTAGGGAGTCAGCAACACTTGTTCGCAAGGTGACAGCTTCTCTAGAAGTATTTTGATGCTAAGGTGAAATTGCGTAGTCATGAAGCCAAAGGTACGCGGATCGGATGCTGAAATCAGCCGTTCCCGCAGATGAAATAATACAGGTTCCAGCGCGATGACTAGCTCTTCTAGCATTGGCTCTGTCCACTCTTTATAGAGAGCCATTGAACAATTCACGGTTCCAATCGAGGAATTTGCCGTCGCTGCCGTTGGTCTGGCTAACAAGGAAGATAGGGAAGGCGACTGTTGTGAGTAGACGGATAGGGCTTTCTGATAAATTTGGGCAACACAGGGAGAGATTTGCCTTGCTTCCGCTACATTCACCATTTTCGGAATGTAAGTAAACAGATCATTTGTCTGTATTCCTGTCAACTGGAAGTTCTTATGGAGTAAACGCTCTAGCTTGGCAACAGTTTTTGCTCTCCCTGAAGGTGAAGCTACGTCGGCTAGCTCAGAAACAAGGGACGGATTTGCCTCTAAACGAAGCATGGACAAGTTGGGTACGTAACGCTTTGCCCACAATCGTACTAGGCGATCGCCCGCTTGAGGTGAAGATTGTTCCAGAACCGAGACATGAGGACTGAATGGGTATTTCATTAAACAATAAGACTGAAGGTGAGATGTTTATCAGTGTGGAATTTCAGTTTTTGCATACTCTTGCCAAAGAGTTCTTGTGCCTGAGCTAGCACACTGAAAAGCACAGGCATCCTTATTAGACGTGAGAAAAAGTCTTCTAAATTTAAAGTCGAGTCAGCATCCTTGCCAGGGATTGACGGTAGGGAAGAAGCTAAAAAACACCCTCGTAAAAAAAGTTACCTTGGTTGAGTCAGTAGCAGGCGAGTCGCTTGGTAAGTGTGGAGATGCCAGAAGATAGTCCTGCTGTTGTTAATACTAAAGCTTTTGACTACGTAAAGATACCGAAGCTGTAAGATGCGCCTGTAGCATTTGGTATCTCTACTATAGAGTATTCACATCAGAAAAAGCAAAGTTTTATTAAGAATATTATATATTTTACTCAAATAATATTTTTTCTTTGAGTACCTCTACCTAGGGCAAGCTTCTAGACTTTCCTGGTGGAAGTTTCCCACGAGTTTCTCTGAGCAGGAAAAGCGCCGGATCTGGAGTTAGAAGTACCCCACGAGGGCGCTGTCCGCCCCCGTTATGAATGACAGTGTCCTCATCCTGAGCGGTTGGACGAACCCAATCCTGATGAATAAGCAGAAAGAGGGAAGTCGCGACTCGGAGAGATTTGCTTTCTTTAGGGAAGGCTTGTCAAAAGGAGAATGTTTAAATGGCTCACGATCATGCAACTAGAACAGAACACGACCACATTACCAGAGCAGAACACAACAGAATTACCCGGAAAAATCTGGTTTCTAGCCTAGCTACAGGTCTGGTAATTGGCATCATCGCCGGTGCGCCTATTGGTTGGTTTGGTCATCGAATTTACTATCAACAGAGAGCGGGTCAGGTGCTACTCTGCCGTCAGCAGCATCCCGGTCAACTTGAAGCCGAACTTAAGGCTTTGTGTGGTTCGCTGTATTAACCCTGTCCGCCTTCATGCCAATCGTTATGAAAACAGGAAGCCCCGACCTACCTTCATACAGGAGGTTGAGGTCGGGGAGGATGTTAAACAGTTGGCGTTGTATTTTCTTGGTTTAATTGCTGTTCAATGGTGCTAATCGCAGCATTGAGTCCAGCTAACCTAATTTCCATATCACCCCGCATCGATTTAAGAAACTGGAGCTTACGTTCTAGGCTTGTTTTCCGAGAAATAGCTTCTCCACCGCAGCAAGTGCTATTCCAATTCCAGAAAGGAAACATAATTGACCCTCACGCTCATGTAACTCTATTCTCATATTGGCGAATTCGTCGGTTCGATAGCCAGGAAGTAATGGTCGGAAAACCGATCCCCTCTTTTCTGGTCTGGCAACTGTAGTACTCTACGTTGCCTTGGCTAGAGTCTAGTTTCCAGCAAGAATTGAGAGGAGACGGCGTAATCCTAATCAACTTAATTTCTGCATTTGGTAGCGCTATTCTTAGCGATCGCAAGGCTGGTGTCGCGCACATAAAATCACCAATAAGTGAAGCACGCATGGGCGAAACTTTTCGAGGTGGTACTAGCAGGCGAGAGATTAGTCCTGCGTAAGAGTGGGTCGCTCATCTTTCATCGCTGCGATCGCGTAAGCATGGTGTTCAGCAGCAAAGCGCAGATCGCATTGTTGCGTAAATTTCATGCCGCATGGAAGTGTCAAACTGAAGTATGAGCCATGAAGTATGAACTATGAATTGCATGGAATGCTCTCGCCAAGGAACGTTTAAGGGTACGGTTGGGCTAGAGCTGTATTACCAAAGCTGGCATCCAGAGGGTCAGGTTCGAGCCATATTAGCCATTGTGCATGGCCTGGGAGGGCATAGCGGACTGTACGGTAATATAGTTGAACACCTGGTTCCTCAGAACTATGCAGTCTACGCCTTTGACCTGCGAGGTAATGGACGCTCACCCGGTCAGCGAGGCTATATCAACGCTTGGACTGAGTTTCGCGAAGACTTGCAAGCCTTTGTCCAGTTGATTAAGACCCAGTATCCAGAACAACCTTTATTTCTCCTGGGGCATAGCGTGGGGGCTGTGATTGTCTTGGACTACGTCCTGCGCTTTCCCCCGGAAGCATCAGATTTACAGGGTGTCATAGCGTTAGCGCCAACCCTAGGAAAGGTGGGGGTTCCACCGTTCAAACTGACCCTAGGACGACTTCTTTCACGAGTGTGGCCCCGTTTTACCCTGAGTACTGGGATTGACCTCAGTACAGCTTCAAGCGATCCGGCAGTGATAGCTGCCTATGCCCAAGATCAGTGGCGGCACACTCAAGGCAGTGCGCGTCTGGCTACAGAGTTTTTAGCCACAGTTGCCTGGATTCAAGAACATGCGGCGGATTGGCAGGTACCACTCATGATTCTCCACGGTGGAGCAGACCAAGTGGCTCTACCTGAGGGAGGGTGTGATTTCTTGCAACGAGTGACAATCCTGGATAAGGAACGACGAGAGTATCCTGGGGTGTATCACGAGATTCAAAGCGATCGCAATTACCAAGAAATGCTAACCGACCTAGACAATTGGCTGGAGCGGCACCTACCTCCCCAAGCGTCCTAAATTAAGCAGCTGAGCATTAAGTACCGCGATACTCTAAAATTCCTGGCAATGCAACCTGGAGACTAATTTTGTCCGATTCGATTCAGCACGCTCAACCCCCACTGGCTTTTATTCCACCACGCTTTAACCCCCTTGTCCTGCGGATTGTCCAGTGGTTGCTGCCAATTTTGCTAAGGTTCCGGCTTCGGCGTTGGTTACCGGCTGGAATATCACACATTGAAGCGGAAAATGTCAAGGTTTTAGTCGATCTTTACCAACAATTTCAGGCTGGCAAAATTCGCTTTTTGATGGCATTTCACCATCCTGAAGTTGAAGATCCACTCTGTATGTTTTATCTGATTAATCGTGCCGTGCCACGGGCTGCACGTCAACAAGGGATTCGGCTGCAATACCCAACTCCTAGTTACTTTGTTTATGAACGGGGTATGACGCTGTGGGCGGGAGACTGGCTCGGTTGGATGTTTTCTCGGATTGGAGGAATTCCCATTCATCGAGGCAAGCACCTAGACTGGAGTGGGATGCGGACGGCACGGGACTTGTTTGTGAATGGCAAATTCCCGATCGGAATAGCCCCAGAAGGAGCAACCAATGGTCACAGTGAAATTATTAGCCCCTTAGAACCCGGTGTTGCTCAACTGGGGTTTTGGTGTACGGAAAGCCTAGTAAAAGCGAACCGTCCTGAGCAGGTTTTTATTGTGCCGATTGGCATTCGCTATCATTATGCTGAACCGCCCTGGTCAAAACTCGATAAGCTGTTGAGTCAAATGGAAGCGGATAGCGGTTTGCCAAAAGAAGAGTTGAACGTTGGCAAGTTGAATGTTGAAGGTTTTAATCTGCAACCTGCTAACCTTCAACCCCTAGAAGCCTCGCTCTATCAACGCCTTTTGCGCCTCGGTGAATATCTCCTGTCTGAGATGGAAGAGTTTTATCGGCGGTTCTACCATCAAAATTTGCCAGAACTCACAGTGATGGAGAGTGACCCCTCTGCTAATCCCAATCAGGTCATGGAGGCTCGACTCCAGCGCTTACTGGATACAGCTTTACGAGTGGCTGAGCAGTATTTTGGACTCAAGTCGCAGGGAACTGTGATCGATCGCTGTCGCCGCTTGGAGGAGGCGGGTTGGAGTAACATCTATCGCGAAGATATACCCGACTTAAATATGTTACCGCCCTTCAAGCGAGGTTTAGCCGACTGGGTGGCCCAAGAATCCGAACGACACATGCGGCATATGCGTTTAGTGGAAAGTTTTGTGGCAGTTACAGGTACCTATGTCAAGGAAAATCCAACGGCTGAACGCTTTGCAGAAACGGCACTTTTGATGTTTGATTTCATTTCCCGGATTAAGGAGAGAAAAATACCCCGCCGTCCTCGCTTGGGTTGGCGGCAAGTACGGATGACAGTGGGGGAACCCATTTGTGTGAGCGATCGCTGGTCAACCTATCACAGTAGTCGTCAAGCTGCAAGACAATCGGTGACTGATCTGACACAAGATTTACAAAAGGCTTTAGAGAAGTTGATTTCTGTGTAGGGTGAGGTGAACGCGATCGGATAGGCTAACCTACAAGCAATTTCACTTAAGAGAGGATGTGGTGAGGACGCTTTATTTTTTGGTTCCTGGAACAGGTGGCAAATTTGCCTGTGGTGGTCTTTGGGCAGAGTTAAAAACCCTGAATCTCGCTCAGCAGATTTGCAATGCGGAGGTGGTGACTTACCGCCAACGGGAAAAAGACACACTTTTCCTCGATGATTTGCTGAAGGAAAACAATTTAGATGATGTAATTTTTATCATTAGCTGGGGATTTGATGTTGCCAAACTCGCTGCTAAGTTAAAGCCCTACAATGTTGTTTACCATGCTCACAGTGCCGGGTATGGATTCAATCTTCCTTCGAGTATTCCCATCATCACCGTTAGCCGAAATACAATGGGGTATTGGGGACAAAAATCACCGAATTCACTCATTTACTATTTGCCGAATCAGATTGCAGATGAGTTTCGTAATTTCCACCTTGAGCGGGATATTGATGTTTTAGTTCAAGCTCGTAAATCCTCTGAATATTTACTAAAAGAGTTAATTCCGGCGTTACAGTATCAGTGTAATGTCGTGGTGATTGATTCTTATGTAGAGGATTTGCCCGGACTGTTTAATCGGGCTAAGGTTTATCTTTATGACTCGGCTGAGTACTGGGCACAACAAAGGGTAAGTGAAGGGTTCGGTCTGCAACCGATGGAAGCTCTTGCCTGTGGGTGTCAGGTTTTCTCTAGCGTCAATGGTGGACTGTCGGATTATTTAGACCCTGGATTTAATTGCTATAAAATTGCGAGTTATTCAAAAGAGTATGACGTGCAACGCATCCTAAAGATAATTGGAAATTCAGAATCACGCCTTGTATCTAAAAATTTTATTGAAGAATACCGAACTGAAAATATTATTAGACGACTACAAATTATATTAGATGATATTAATAATTTCTTTGATACGCAAAAACATTATTCAGCCAATATTAAAAGCTTGACAAAAAGCCATGTTGCCCAGTCAAGATTAAAGAGGATATGGGGCAAGCTGCAACAAAAATACTTGAGCCGTAACAAGAGATAATCAACAGTGTTTAGTGAACAGTAAGCAGTGAGTCGCATCGAAAGTATCGGCTTTGAGGGAAGCCTAGAAAGACTTTATAAAAATTTAACCTTTGAGTAACAATCCCTGTTGCGATCGCATATCCACCATTTTTTGCCGCTTCTGGGAGCTAGTACCCAAACGGTAGAGCTTGGATATACCAGAAATTTCATTGAATGCACACAATGCTATTGACTGCAACTTGCTATAAGTAGAACAATCAACAATCTGCTTGTTCTCTGTACGGAGCTGTGCCAGTTAACTATGTCATCATCTACTCAAGTAAAACCTACAAACTCTGCCACAGGCGGAGGTTCCCATCACCAGATTGTCATTGTGGGTGGGGGCGCTGCCGGAATTACCGTAGCCTCTCAGTTACTCGCCAAAACTAGCAAACTCGACATCGCGATTATCGAACCGTCCGACAAGCACTACTACCAACCTGCCTGGACGTTGGTTGGGGGAGGTCAGTTCAAGGCAGAGGATACGGTTAAGCCAGAAGCTTCGTGTATTCCTAGTGGTGTTACTTGGATTAAGGACTATGCTGCTGAATTCGACCCCGACAACAATACGGTGAAAACCCGTGAGGGTAAACAGGTTCACTATGATTACTTAGTGGTGTGTCCCGGCATCCAAATCGACTGGAATGCGATCGCAGGATTGAAAGAAGCTCTGGGTAAAAACGGTGTATGCAGTAATTATGCCTTTGACTGCGCTCCCTATACCTGGGAAGTCATTCGCAATTTCAAGGGAGGGAATGCCCTATTTACCTTCCCAGCCACCCCTATCAAGTGCGGCGGTGCTCCCCAAAAAATCATGTACCTTGCCGATGACGCTTTCCGCCAGAACGGGGTGCGTAACCAGACGAACGTGCTGTTTTGCAGTGCGGTTGGTGCAATTTTCCCAGTTCCCGCCTACGCTGCACCGCTGATGGAGGTGGTTAAACGTAGAGACATTCAGCTGAAATTTAAACACAACCTAAAGGCCATTCGAGCTGAATCCAAAGAAGCCGTGTTTGATGTTACAACGGATGACGGGGTGCAAGAAGTTGCCATCCCCTACGACATGATTCACGTTACCCCACCCATGAGCGCCCCAGACTTTATCAAAACTAGCAAACTGGCAGGGACAGAGGGGCCGAGTAAAGGCTGGGTCAATGTTAACAAAGATACCTTGCAGCACAACGTTTATCCCAATGTGTTTAGTATAGGGGATGCTTCTTCTCTCCCCATTTCCAAAACAGCAGCTGCCATCCGCCGACAGGCACCTGTGTTGGTAGAAAACTTGCTGGCTGTGATGAACACTAACTCCTTAACCGGTAAATACGGCGGTTACACTTGCTGTCCGCTAATTACGGGTTATGGCAAAGTGATCATGGCAGAGTTTGACTATAGCAACCAACCTCTGTCCACTTTCCCTCTAGACCCAAGGGAGGAGCGTTATAGTATGTGGTTGGTTAAACGCCATGTTTTACCCTGGCTCTACTGGAATCGTATGCTTAAGGGTAAACCCTTTGAGGGAGATGTTTTGAATCTTCCGGGATGGAGACCCTCACAGACTTGAGCATCGAGTCTGTCTGCTTTCCCTGTGTGAAAGCGAAAAACTCAACCCTATCTCTGCGTAGAGTGGGACGCATAGTGTGGTTTTCTTAGCGGACATGATTATTAGCTGCGATCGCGTTTTGCAGTGCGCCTTGTGCGATCGCACTCCACAAAAAAAGCCCCCAACCAGGATGAAGGCGGGGGCTTTTTTGGGAATTCTAGTCACTCGTTAACGCGAATCAGTTCCTTGATTAGGAGAACCAATCACCTTAACCTCCCCTCCAGGAGCTTCAGGTTCGGTACCGGAACGAACCTCAGTACCCGCTTCTTGACCCGTCATGCGATATCTCTCATCGAGCGGAGTGTTACCCTCTTCTGTTGTCGGTATAGTTGTTTGGGTTCCAGGATTATCTTGAGGGTCATATTTAGCGTTATCGTCCCGGATGTCTGGATGATTAGTTGATGTCATAATTTCCACCTGTTTTTTACCTTATTCCACAAGACTATTAGTTACTTAATCGTGGGTGTTCTCTCCTCAGACATGACTGACTGTATGACTATTTGTGGAGATAATTGTGAGCGGGAGCGCTCGCACAAGGTATGTCCAAGCACAATCAGGCTTAACATTTGCTGTTGGTGCGATGAACAAGCAAGACTTGCCGCTCTTGCAAATTATGGATAGTGTCACTCGCCTCCAAACGCTTCTGATTGATTCACCCGTTGCAGCTGTATTCTTTGTATAATTTATCGGCAATAGCGTCGCGTCATACTGATCTCGATTGGTATAGCAGTCGCCAAGGCTATTAGGGACAAATGTCCCAGAGCCAATTTTCAATCCCAGCTTTTGAAATGTCCTAACCGTTGTGGCGCTTGCTATAAGTGCGTAAGCCCTGTTTTAGAGAGCTTATCCAAAAAAATAAGGGAAGAGAACTCATTCTTCTTCCCCTAGGCTTATTCTGTTGATTATTCTGGTCGTCTGCGTTTTGACCCTCTTGCAGCTTTTTCCTCAGCATCTGAGTTTGCTTCTTGAGTTGTCTTGCTCTGGCAGAACCACCTTTACCTTTGTCGTTTCGTCCTTGGCGGCGGGGAGATTCCCAGCGCTTGAGTCGTTGTGTCATCAGCGTTGCCTCTGTCTAAAACAGTGGGCGGGGAGAGACTCGAACTCTCATGACCAAAGGCCGCCACATTTTGAGTGTGGTGCGTCTACCAATTTCGCCACCCGCCCTTGGGGGCAACCTCATTATCATACCCTATTGGCTGCCGCTGTAGCAAGGCTTGATAAGTTTGAGAACTAGCCCAACGATCAATCTCTCTGGCTCGTAGCACTGGAACTGGGTGAGTTAGCTGAGCCGTCTGTGCTGATTTCAGCATTTCACCGAGTTCGGTGTTGCTGATGGCATCGTAAGCTCTGGCTTGAGCGATGAACGCATCCAGGTTGAGTTGGGGGGCGAGAGTGGGGGAACCGCCAGCAAGTTTCATTAGGACTGACATCACGACTCTAGGGTTCTGAGTGGCGAGGAGTGCTGCGCGATCGCACGTAAATTCTGCACATCGCACCCATTCCAATAGCTGTGCCTGTACGCTCTGAGCAATGACTGAACCCCAGGTCGGGATTAAGCTAGCGGCTAGGATGATGATATTGAGCGGCGTCAGGTAGACGCTGTGTTCACACTTGAGATGTCCTAGTTCATGAGCAATCACCGCCTGAATTTCTTCCGGCGTCAGCATATCAATTAAGGACGTGTGCAACACAATAAAAGGCTGCTTACCCCGCATAGCGAAGGTATAAGCATTGGGAGCCGGATGCTGATGTACGTATAGCTGGGGCGGATCTAAATCTAGAGTTTTGCAAGCCTCCAAGAGGAGGTTATGAAGGTGTGGCAGTTGATTTTCACCCACCAAGACGCTAGCAGCGATATTGTTCAGGTAAAAAAACTGTTCCGCCAAGGGCCCAAGTAAATTGCGCACCATCAAGTCCAGCCCTGGCACCTGCTTGAGGGATTGGGTTGCCTCAAAATCCAGGGGATGACGAAATTCGTCTGCCTTTAGACCAACGAGCAGTGTTTTTGAAATTCCCATTTAGACTACGGTAAATTCTGTAATTGTATTGAACGGTGCTTTTGTCAAGCGATTTTCTGCGATCGGCTTGGTGTAGTAACTATTCTTCATGATGTCACATAGTCAGTGAGCAGTGAGCAGTTACTATTGGTTGGTTGTTGTTATTAGCTTATTGTTGAGTTGGCTGAATTTGCTGTCTAATGGGAATGGCAATGCGGCAGATTTAACCGTTGAAACTCGACGATTAAGTATTAGGAATGGATTAATTTCAGCCGTTGCTGGCATAAGTATTACCGCCGATGGAGCTAACTTAATCGTTTCTCCAAGTAAGGGTCGTAGCGGAAATCTAACTGTAAAAGCATCTGAGTCTATAGACATTAGTGGAGAACCAGGAACCGTTACAGGTGGTTTGTTTACTTCGACATTGGGCGATGGACAAGGTGGAGAATTAAACGTTGAAACCGCCAGATTAACCATTCAAGATGGAGGGCGAATAGAAGCTGCTACAGTTGGTGCTGGTGTAGGAGGCACGGTTACAGTCAATGCCTCGGAGTCGATTGAACTTATCGGCACTTCAGCAGATGGAACATTTGCCAGTGGTCTATCTG
Source organism: Allocoleopsis sp. (assembly GCF_036703385.1). Taxonomy (NCBI): domain Bacteria; kingdom Bacillati; phylum Cyanobacteriota; class Cyanophyceae; order Coleofasciculales; family Coleofasciculaceae; genus Allocoleopsis; species Allocoleopsis sp. Next base: position 12,042 of record NZ_DATNPA010000239.1, read on the forward strand.
CCTATAGTCGCCCACCGCTCGATTCCAATTTGGACGCTAATCTGTGGCAAGGTAGTGCTAATAGCGGCAGCGTCAACGTAACGACTAACCAATTAATTATCCGAGATGGAGCACAAATAACGACTGCTGTTGAGGGCAAATCTCAGACTGGAAATGCTGGAGACATTCAAGTTCAAGTGAATTCCCTCTCTTTGAGCAATGGCGGGAGAATTACCAGCCGCAATGATGGAAAGAGTAACGCAGGGGATATCAATCTCAATGTGAGGGGAAATTTGCGCTCAAGTGGTGGCACGATTTCCGCAACCTCCACTCAATTAGGGGGTGGCGACATTAACATTGCAGCAGATGATATTCGCCTAAGTAACAGCAGCCTAATCAGTACCAGTGTGAAGGAAAGTACAGGCGGCGGCGGCAATATCAGGATTAACTCTACAGTCTTCGTCGCCTTGGAAGACAGCGACATTCTCGCCAATGCCGAAGCTGGGCCAGGAGGTGATATTTTTATTAAATCTGAAGCGTTTCTAGCTGATATTTTCTCCCGTGGTTTAGCCGAACCAGTTGGTCGTAACCCCGGTGATTTTGCTCGGTTTCGCGGCAACGATCGCGTCGATATCTCTGCTGACTCAAAAGCGGGTCAAAGTGGTACCGTTACTTATCCCGATATTGAGCAGATACGAGGAGTGCCGGCCTTGCCTTCTGACTTGGTCGATCCAGAAGGATTAATCGATCGCCGTTGTACTCCTAATAGTAAGGCTAGGGGGAGTAGCTTTACCGTGACGGGACGCGGTGGCTTGCCTCCCAGCCCCCATGACACTCTAATTGATCAGGATGTTTGGGTGGATTGGATTAGTCTTGAAGAAACGGAAAGCAATGGCAATGGTGGGGCGACTGATGCCAAATTCACCCGTTCCAATCCACAGCAACTTGTGGAGGCGCAAGGCTGGGTAATTAGTGCGAATGGGCAAGTCATCCTTACGGCTTCTGCACCCTCAGCGACGCCTGGAAATTCTGGGTTAGCGCTTCCCTCTTGTGAGGCTAACGAGACGGCTATTCATTAGATACTTCTTGCAAAAGTAAATTTTCGCCCCCCTAGGGCGTGTCTTCAAACCGGGAGATCCCCCTAAATCCCCCTTAAAAAGGGGGACTTTGAGTTGATTCTCCCCCCTTTTTAAGGGGGGCTGGGGGGGATCTTCTTCGCAAGACACAGGTAAATTTAGAGTTTGAAAACACGCCCTAGCCCCCCAATGCTGAGGGGAACTTCAAAGTCCCCCAAAATTGGGGGATTTAGGGGGCATTCCAGGATTTATGCAAGAGGTATATTAGGCTCTTCCCAAAGTATGAGATTATGGTCGCATTAATTTCAGGGATGTTCTCGATGGCGACCTATTTTCCTTCTGGCTTTGGATTAAGGTTAGTCAGAGTGTTAGAAGTGGGTGGTGCGATCGCCCTAACGGGATGCTATGCGATCGCATTTTCAGCAAATCCAGCTTTCGGCCAGATTACACCCGATGCCACGTTAGGCGGAGAATCTTCTATTGTGACACCTAACGTTAATATTCGAGGGCTTCCGGGCGATCGCATTGATGGCGGCGCGATTCGAGGGGCTAATTTATTTCACAGCTTTCAAGAATTCAATGTTGGGGATGGACAGCGAGTCTACTTCGCGAATCCAACAGGAATAGAGAATATTCTCAGTCGAGTAAAGGGCAATAATCTCTCCAATATTTTAGGAACCTTGGGGGTAGATGGAGGGGCAAGTTTGTTTTTGCTCAATCCTAATGGCATCATTTTTGGCCCAAATGCACAACTGGATATTTCAGGTTCGTTTTTTGCAAGTACTGCCGATAGTGTGGTGTTTGATAATGGCTATCAGTTTAGTGCAAAGAACCCCGAATCACCGCCAATACTAACTGTCAGTGTTCCTCTTGGTGTGCAGTATGGAACGAATCAACCGCGAACAACAATTCGTAATACTGGAACATTAGCTGTCGGGCAAAATTTCACTCTCAATGCTGGGAATTTAGATTTACAAGGTTTAGTGCAGGCGGGAAACAATTTAACTCTACAGGCACAAGATACAGTTAAAATTCGAGATAGTATAACTCATCCGTTTATTGCTGCGGCTGGCGGTCAATTGCTGGTGCAAGGCAATGGAGCAGTTGATATTTTTGCCTTGAATCATGCAAATAGTGGCTTCTTTTCCGGTGGGGATATGGTGTTAAGATCGCCTAATTCGGTGATGGGCGATGCTCACTATACAACTGGAGGTAATTTTCGCATTGAACAGCTTGATGGGAGTTTGGGAGATTTAGATAGTCCTGGTGACCCTGTTATTCGTGCGAATGGTAATGTTAGTTTTGATACTTATCAGGGAGCTTCACTGCATATTTTTGCTGGGGGTTCGGTGAACCTTGGTAGTGTCACGATTACGGGTACAGATGCTACCAACTTTATTAATGAAACTGTTCCCCTCTCTCAAACACTTCCTGATGGTACAAATACAGTCACGATTAATGGGAGTACTCGACCGACTTTAGATATTCGTGCTGGAACTTTAGCGGCTGGTACACCTTTGGGAGTTACTGGTAATCCTACTCCGACTGGTCTTGTTGTATCTGATCCGCCTACAAGTGCTGATATTGTGATTGGTACA
>NZ_DATNPA010000240.1:0-12020 GCF_036703385.1 Allocoleopsis sp.
GTTGTTATTGAACTGGGTATATTGAGGAGCTGACGACAAGTCTCTCGGAGTTTTTGGGCATCAAAGGGTTTGGTCAAATATTCGTTTGCCCCAGCTAGGCGTCCTTGCACTTTATCAAACACTTTGTCTTTGCCAGTCACCATCATAATGGGTAAATGCCCAAACTGCGGCAAGCTACGCAGTGTACGACACAGCTCTAAACCAGAGACTTCTGGCATACACACATCCAATAACAGCATTGCGATCGGTTGGTGGTAGATCAAAGACAAAGCCTCCGCTGCACAATCGGCTACCAAGACCTTGTAGTCGGTTACCAACGCTTGTTTAATTAGTTCTTGCATGACAAGGCTGTCATCGACAGCAAGAATGGTAGGTTGCTGAGTCTGTAATGGCATACTTACCTATCTTTACAATTGATTGAATTTCTGACAGGTCATTGGATTTTGGATAATGGAATTGTCCCACCCACTGTTAGCGCAAGCGGGCGCTCCAAAGGAGCGACAAGTTGAGGGATTGCAATACTGAACCAATTTGTTTGTTCTCCACGACTGAAAGTCGGGGGTTTGAGACCTTTTTGGTTTTTGGTCAATAAACTTATACAGTTAAGCCCCAATTCATCTTAACTAAGTTTTAATGTTTTGAGTAACTTTCTATAGGGAAGAGTAAGCTGTCGATACTTCCTACCGCTCAGTTTCCAGAGTCTAAAAATTACCCTATTCTTAATTTTCTGTATTTATACCTACTTCATGAGTCGTCCAGGCTGACAGAAATAATTCATCACTTTACAAGTCGTTAAATACGTTACTCCCAAAGGACTTTTGATTTCTGTCAAGCCACGCTAGATTGAAATCAGTCCGACTCTTAGTAGTAAGAAAACTTTTTGAAGCACTTTAAAAAACTTAAACTAATGTACGATTAATGAAGATTAGAGAAGCGGTTCTAAAATTAGTTAAGATTGAGGTAATCAACCGATAGTGGATCGGGCTAGAGTTTTCATGGAAGCTCCTAACAAGACAATTGTTAGTCACTAAAACAGAGCCAAAGGCAAGGAACATCGGCTTGATGGATTTTGAGGGCTATTTGATTGATACTTTATCGGAAAATTATCTAACTTCTTATTCAAAGTAATGAAATCGCCGCTGAATGAAAAAGCTGTGTCCACAAAGGGGCGGCTCTATTAGTTACTCAAACCCCATTGAGCCACGCAACTGTAAAAAACCTGGCTTCGGCGAGGAGAGGAATGCTCAGCAATGAAAACGCTTTTATTTGGGAACGGAGTAGCTAACCTTGATGAGGTTCAACCGGATCAAATCATCGACTTGGCTCCCGAAGGTGCATTTGACGATTTGGCTCGCTTAGCAGCTTGCATTTGCCAGACACCGATCGCTCTTCTGTCTCTAATCGATGAACAACAGCAGTGGCTCAACTTCCATGTGGGCTTAGACCCTACCTTAAGCAAAGCTTACTTGGCGTTGTGTACTCATACTATTCTACAATTAAGCAACTTGGATTCCCTAGAGTTAGTCGTTGAGGATGTCTTAGCCGACCCACGATTCGCTCATGATGACCTAGTAAAATCTCAATCCGAAGTCAGGTTTTATGCGGCTGTCCCCTTAGTTACTCCTCAAAAAACAGTGGTGGGACTCTTAGCCGTTAGTGATCGGGTTCCGCGATCGCTCACCTTACAACAAAAAGAGGCACTGGTCGTGTTGAGTAAACACGCAATCAGCCTAATGCTAGGCTGCACTACTATGCAGTCAGAGTGGCCTAACAAGGTAACGACCCTCAAAGAAAGGGTGAACAAGCGTCAGCAGCAGAAAGAGGCACAGCACGCTTTACACCAAGAACTGGCAACGCTCAAATTATCGCTGGAGCAAACTTCGATGGTGTCAGTTACAGACCATCGGGGGAAAATTCAATACGTCAACGAGCAGTTCTGTAAAATCTCAAAATATGTTAAAGATGAACTGCTCGGAAAAGACCACCGCCTGCTTACATCCGGTTACCATTCATCGGATTTTTTTAAACAGATGTGGGTGACCATTGCTAGAGGAAAGGTTTGGAAGGGTGAAATCCGGAATCGAGCGAAAGATGGCAGTGTTTACTGGGTGAATACGGCAATTGTACCCATCTTGAATGCTCAGGAAAAACCCTGTGCCTATGTATCCATTTGCCAAGATATTACTGAGCGCAAGCAGATGCAAGAAGAGCGTCTGAGCGAAGTCGGCTGTGAGACGGCTCGCTTTTTTATCCTCTCGCCCGATCTAATGTGCATCATCGGTTTCGATGGCCACTTCAAACGGATGAACCCGGCGTTTGGCAACATCCTCTCCTACACCCCAGAGGAACTCCTCTCTCAACCCTTCCTCGATTTTGTTCATTCTGAAGACAAATCCGCCACCCAAGCGGCATGGGAGAGGTTGACGAACTACAGCGAAACCATCCAGGTTGAAAATCGCTATCGTTGTCAGGATGGTTCCTATAAAAGGCTAGGGTGGACTTTTTTTAAGCCGACTCAGGAAAACGTAGTGTATGGGATTGGTCGTGAGGCTACCTCAAGCCATCAGGGAAAAGCTACTCTCTTAGAACGCTCCCACTTCTCAACGCTAGAAGCTGATATAGGAGCCGCACTGGGCCAGAGCAGTACCTTGATTGAAAGCCTCAAACTTTGTACTGAGGCAATGGTACAACACCTCGACGCGACCGGGGTTGGAATTTGGCTCGTTGACTCTGCCTCAGTAGGCTCAGGCCACCCCTTGGCCTTGGACTTGCAAGCCTCATCCGGAACACTCCAGCCTGCCGACACGTTCCCGGCTCATGTTCCCCCTAACCATCATTTGATCGGTACCATCGCCCAAACCCGGCAACCCCTAAACACTCAGCTGTCGAGTCAAGGGAGACAAGCCAGTATCACCGCCATCAACTTTAGTGGCTACCCCCTAATTGTCGAGTCACGGTTAGTGGGGGTTATGGCGCTGCATAGCCATCATCGGCTGTCCAAAGTCGTCCACAAGGTCTTGGGATGGGTTGCTAATGCGATCGCGATCACCATTGACCGGGCTTGGTCACGAGATGAACTCCTCAGTCGTTGGGAAGCCTTGCTTTGTCGGTTAGCTAGCCAAATTCACAACTGCCTCGATCTCGATATCATTCTGAATACCGCCGTCACCGAAATTCGGAGTTTACTGGAAGTTGACAGTTGTTACTTTTTGTGGTTTTTTGAAGAGCCAGAGCAAGCAAGCTTGAGCGTGTCTCACGAAGCCCGTAACCCTGAGCTGCCCAGTTTGTTGGGAGAGAGCTTACCGCCCCATCTGGAACCCATCGCGGAAATCATTCGCGAACAAAAAATACTAAGGATTGACAATCTGAGCCAGACCGGCGACTTAGATGGCAAAACTCGATCGCTCCTCAACAACTGGGGGATTACGGCTGGAGTGCTGCTTCCCCTGAAAACCCACACTGGTCAACTCGGTGCGATCGCTTGTAGTCACTATAATGGCTCTCGTCAGTGGAGCGATCGGGAAGTCGAATTGTTGCAAGCTGTAGTCGATCAGCTGGCGATCGCGATCGAGCAGGCAGAATTATTGGCCAACACTCGCGCCGCCGCTCTTGCCAGCCAAACCCAAGCGCATCATCTCGAACTCGCGTTAAAAGACCTTCACCAAACCGAAACGTGGCTGATTCAAAACGAAAAAATGTCCGGTCTGGGACAGATGGTCGCCGGAGTTGCCCATGAAATCAACAACCCCGTCAATTTCATTACGGGCAACCTGAGCCATGCCACGAACTACATCCAAGACCTGCTCGACCTGATTAACTACTATCAACAGCACTATCCAGAGCCGAATCCAGAACTCCAAGGATTTATCGAAGAAATAGACTTAGAGTTCCTGATCGAGGACTTGCCCAAAATCCTATCTTCCATGAAGATGGGGGCTGACCGCATCCAGGAAATCGTCCTGTCCTTGCGCGACTTCTCCCGGTTAGATGACGCCCAAATGAGACCCGTCAACCTCCATGAAGGGATTGACAGTACCTTACTGATTCTCCACAACCGCTTGAAGCCCAAAGGCAAATATCCCGGCGTCACGGTGATTAAACAGTACGGTAGCCTGCCACCTGTGGAGTGTTATGCCGGTCAGATCAATCAAGTCTTTATGAATATCATCAGCAATGCGATCGACGCCTTAGAGGGTTGGAGAGTTGAAGAGATGGAACAAGGCTTGAGTCAGGCAAGTCTTCCAGCTGGGGAAAAAGTTAACCAGATCCATCCCTCATCCCTGGCGGCTCCTGTTCCCTCTTCACCAACGCTCTGGATTAGTACAGAAATTTTAGATGATAATCAAGCGGTGGTTCGGATTCGTGATAATGGGCCGGGAATGTCACCCAGTGTGGTAAGGCGTCTTTTTGACCCCTTTTTCACCACTAAACCCGTGGGTAAGGGCACGGGTTTGGGTTTGTCGATTAGCCACCAAATCATAGTAGAGAAACATGGGGGTCTTCTCCAGTGTTACTCGGAGCCAGGGCAGGGCGCTGAATTTTGGATTCAAATTCCGATCGCTCCCTCCGTCAAGGCATTGGGTACTGAGGGCTAGCCTCCAGAAGGCTTGTGCAATCCAGAATCTAAAATCCTCGCATCCAAAATGGTATGAGGCGATCGCACCTTGTTGGTGTAGCCGCGACGGCTCTTTAACAAAACTTCTTTGAAGGGATTCTGTTGAACGGAATTACGCTTGAAAGCCTTATACAGAGAAGGCTGGTTTTTCTTCTTCTACGGAGAATACCTTGAGGCATATATGGCGGAGCACAATTCAACAACAGCAAAATCAATGGCAATCACTTATCCAATCATCGAAACCCAGCTGAGGCTGATTAGAGCCTTGCAGAAGGGATACGTCGAAGCGCTCGAAGCGGGAGACTGGCAAGCCGCCAATTACCGATGCCTACACTTACACAAATTGTGTGAAGGATTGCACCATCTGAGTGAGTTACTGGATCGGGAGGGCAAAATCCCGGATACGTTGACACCATTGCCACCCAGAACGAACAATAGCTGGGTCAGTAGTATTCATACGACTAGTCCCATGCATTCCTTGAACTCAGCTTCTGAGGGCAACGATAAGTCTGTCGTATCACCCCCACCACCACCTTTACCAGAGCCGCCCCATTATGAATGGGGTATGGGTTTTCAAGGTGTAGAGCCACCGCCGATTGATGAAGTATGGTAATCGTCACTACTGACTCGTAGAAGAAAAGGGAAATGGGGAATCGGGAATCGGGAATAGAAAATTGGGAATTCATCGACTCCCTACTCCCTACTCCCTACTCTCCAACGGCACAAGAAATATGCAAGGTTTTACGCACAACAGCTTACTCTTACTGGCTATTAATGGCTAACGTTTTCTTCGGTTCAGTTTTCAGTAATCCCGTCAACAGCGAAGTTGGATCTTGGGAATGAGGCCATGCAAAAGCATGGCGGAAAGCGGCATCTTGGCAAGCTTGTAACTGTTTAAAATTAATCACATCTTGCGTCAGTAAGTTCTCATACTCAAATTGCAGTCGAACATTGTGTAATCCTGCATTATCCGTGCCGATCGCAATATCTACACCCGCGTCAAAACAGCGATCAAATACTATCTTCAGCTGCCGGATATCTTCTAGAGTGCCTGTTTTTAGATAAGTAGTGGGACAAACTTCCAAACACTGCCCCTGCTGTTGCAGCGCGGGTAATAATTCTGGATGCTTTAAAGGAATTTGGATGCCGTGACCAATCCGCATCAGATAGGGAAGCAGTTCGGGGTAACAGCCATCTGGGGTTTCGTAGAGGTGACCGGTGGTTTTCAGGCCGAGCGATCGCGCATACTGATACAACCCAATAAACTCATCTAAACGCTCAGCATAGTGAGCATCTCCCCCCGCCAAATCGATCCCACACACATACTCCTGACTCTGCGCTGCCAAGTCAACAATTGCCTTGTTTACCTCATAAGGTAAGCGCGAGTGCATACACAAAATTTGGCTGGTTACTATCGGATATTCGGGAACCTGGCTGGCTTTGCCCACGATTTCCACAATCTGCGCCATTTGCTCAATGCGTTCAGACTGACTTAACCGCTCAGATGTTCGCAAATAAGGCGTGTAGCGTAGCTCCAAATACGCCAAATTTTCAAATATGTGCGCCCCACGAATCAGGCGATAGATGAAATAAGGCAAAGTTTCCTTGGTTTGGACACTTTCTACCAATGTGTGCAGTTCTAGATACTCATCTAGCGTACTGCGAGGTCGTGTGTAAAACTCCTCAAATCCTACATACTCAGGGAACCGTCGTGCGTGTTCGGGATTGTGGCGTTGGAAATATCGCCACAGAATACGAGGGACAACCGAACCGCCGAGATGACGGTGTAATTCAGCGTATAAAGTCACAAGAACCTCTCTAAAACTAATGCTTGGAATCGGTAACAGCCGCGTCAATATAGTTCAATCGTGAGTCCACTAAGGGGAAGCTAATAGGCTCGTAGGTGACTTGGGCGATAACGAAGCGCTAGCTGCATACTGCATGGGAGAAGCCGAAGCGTCGCGCAAATCGCATCTTCAGCAGAGAGCTAAATCAGTTCACCAGCCCCGGAAAAGTGGTCTTGTACCCAAAACCAGGAGTGCGATCGCAACAGCATAGTTCAGCCAAGTTATATCTCTATGTAGATCGGTCAATCACGAGCTGAAAAAGCCCGACGGTTACCACTTAACGAACTTGCGCTTTCAGCTTATGGCTATTGAACTCAATGCGTTGTAACATATTGATTTCCAACGCCTGCACACATCCCCTGTTCTGATTGTCATGACTTAGTGTTACTTCAAGTTGACACCCGCTACACCGGATGATAATAATTGTAGTTTGTGAAAACTTTTAGAATAAAAAAAAACCCTTGGCTAACGTTGTTGTAATCGGTGCCCAATGGGGCGATGAAGGAAAAGGCAAGATCACAGATTTACTCAGTCGTTCGGCAGATGTCGTCGTCCGTTACCAGGGGGGGGTCAATGCTGGGCATACCGTTGTTGTTCAAGGCCAAACCTTCAAGCTTCACCTTATTCCCTCTGGGATTTTGTATCCTGATACCGAGTGTATTATTGGCTCTGGTACGGTCATTGACCCCGCTGTCTTAATTACAGAACTTGACCAGCTCGAAGCACTGGGCATTTCCACCGAAAAACTGCTGATTTCGGAAACAGCCCATGTCACGATGCCTTACCATCGGTTAATTGACCAGGCATCCGAAGAGCGACGGGGCAACCACAAAATCGGCACCACCGGTCGCGGGATTGGCCCCACTTATGCGGATAAGTCAGAACGCATTGGCATTCGGATTTTGGATTTGATGAACCCCGAATCCCTGCGAAAACAGCTGAACTGGACGATTAACTATAAAAACGTCATTATTGAAAAGCTTTATAATTTGCCGCCTTTAGACCCAGCGGTCGTGATCGCTCAGTATTTAGAGTATGCTGAGCGATTGCGGCCTCATGTCGTGGATTGCTCGTTGAAGATTTACGATGCGATTCAAGAACGACGCAATATTTTGTTTGAAGGTGCTCAAGGGACACTGTTAGATTTAGATCACGGTACGTATCCCTACGTCACCTCTTCCAATCCGGTTGCAGGTGGGGCTTGTGTGGGTGCAGGCGTGGGGCCGACCATGATCGATCGCGTCATTGGGGTAGCAAAAGCCTACACCACCCGTGTGGGAGAAGGGCCATTTCCAACCGAACTACATGGAGAGCTTGGAGATATATTGTGCGATCGCGGAGCGGAATTTGGTACCACCACCGGTCGTCGCCGTCGCTGTGGCTGGTTTGATGCCGTTATCGGTCGCTATGCTGTTCGCATCAATGGCATTGACTGTCTAGCCATTACCAAACTCGACGTTCTCGACACCCTCGAAGAAATCAAAGTTTGCGTTGCCTACGAAATCGACGGCAAACGCTGCGAAAACTTTCCCAGCAGCTCTCGTCGGTTTTCTCGCTGCCAACCCATCTACGAAACCATGCCGGGATGGCAACAATCCACCGAAGATTGTCGGGCACTGGAAGATTTGCCCAAGCAGGCACTAGATTATCTCAAATTCCTGGCGGAATTGATGGAAGTACCAATCGCACTTGTCTCCTTGGGAGCCAGCCGCGACCAAACGATTATCGTAGAAGACCCGATTCATGGCCCCAAACGGGCACTGCTTTATGCCAACGGCTCACCCGTAACATCCGGAGTCTAAGGATTTTAGATTTTGGCTTTTGGAATAAAGTCCAACCCATAATTCTCGCCTCGACCCTCTAAAATCTAAGATCGGGCTGTCGCTCACTCTTGAAAACCTATAAAAGCTACTCAGATGGAAGTTTCAGTTGAATGTCAAAAGCGACCAGAAGGCAGCAAGCCAGGAGCCTTGCGTCGTTCTGGTTTAATCCCTGCGGTTCTCTACGGACATAAAGGGACAGAATCAGTTTCACTCACATTACCAGCCAAAGCCGCAGAAACTCTGCTCAAAAAGGCTACGGTTAACAACACTCTTGTTCAGGTGGCGATTCCTGACATTTCCTGGAATGGCAAAGCTCTCCTACGGGAAGTGCAAACTCATCCTTGGAAAAGAAATCAAGTCTACCACCTCAGCTTTTTCTCCGTAGCCTCTCAAGACAGCCTTGAAGTAACCGTGCCATTGCACTTTATGGGACAGGCCGCAGGGATCAAATTAGGCGGAATCCTCGATCCTGTGATTACAGAAATTCAGGTGCAGTGTGCCCCAGGCGACATCCCCGAATCGATCGATGTTGATGTTTCTAATCTAGAGATTGGAGATAGTCTACATGTTCGCGACCTTGTTTTGCCACAGGGTATCACGCCAATGCTTGAACCCGAAACCACTATTGTTATCGTGGGCGGTTACGCTGGCGGACAAGAAGCAAGCGAAGAAGCTTCTGCATAGACTTGAGGTTTATCCTCATGAATTGAGGAAGACCAGGGACAATTGTCCCTGGCTTTTTTGTATGAGAAAATGCCCCATCCCAGAAAGTTCGCCCCTTTCTTTAACAAAAACCAAGGCTTTCACATCCTCCCCGAAAAATGACACAGACATCTGTTCCGGCCTTGATTCAGCAAATGATGCAACCGGGATTTTATCCCCACCCGGTAACAGAACCGATTCAATTGATACAGACCCATGTTTCCTACGTATTTTTAACGGGTGATTATGCATACAAAGTTAAGAAACCTGTGAATTTTGGCTTCTTAGATTTCTCGACGTTGGCACAACGGCAGCATTTCTGTTCAGAAGAATTGCGGATGAATCAGCCAATCGCGCCTGAGATTTATCTGGAGGTTTTGTCCATTGCTGAAATCGATGGCAAGTTTGTTTTGGGGAGTGCGGGTCAAGCGGTAGAATATGCGCTGAAAATGTGTCAATTTCCCCAAGAAGCTCTGTTTATCACGATGTTTGAGCAGGGGAAACTGACAGAAAATCACATGGAAGAATTAGGGCGAATTGTTGCCCAATTCCATGCCAAAGCTGAAACGAATGATTACATCCGCTTCTTTGGAGAAGTCGCCAAAATTCGCGAGGCATTTGACGAGAATTATCAGCAAGCGGAAAATTATATTGGTGGCCCTCAAACGCAACAGCAATATGAGGAAACAAAGAAATTTAGCGATACGTTCTTTGAACAGCAGCAGACGTTATTGGCAACACGCCGGGAAAATAACCGGATTCGAGAATGTCACGGCGATTTGCATCTGAGAAATATTTGCTTTTGGCATGACAAAATTCAATTGTTTGACCGCATTGAATTTAATGAGCCATTCCGCTTTGTTGATGTGATGTACGATGTGGCGTTTACCGTGATGGATTTGGAGGCACGGAGGCGTAAAGACTTAGGAAATGCGTTTTTAAATACTTATATTGAGCACACTGGCGACTGGGAAGGATTACAAGTTTTACCGTTGTATTTGAGTCGGCAGGCGTATGTAAGAGCGAAGGTAACTTCTTTTTTACTGGATGACCCCGGTGTTCCGGAAGAGGCCAAGCAAGAGGCGGCAAAAGTCGCGTCAGATTATTATCGACAGGCGTGGGAGTATACGAAAACGAATCAGGGGCAACTGATTTTGATGTCGGGGTTGTCGGGTTCTGGTAAATCGACAGTAGCGCGACATTTAGCAAGACACTTAGGGGCGATTCACCTCCGTTCCGATGCGGTGCGTAAACACCTTGCGGGTATTTCTTTGGAACAAAAAGGGGGAAATGAGCTTTATACGAGTGAAATGAACCAGAAGACTTACAATCGCTTGTTAGAATTGGGGCTGATGCTGGCAAATCGGGGCTTTCCGGTGATTTTGGATGCAAAGTACGATCGCATTGCGTTACGACAAGAGGCTATTGCACAAGCGAATACCCACAAGTTGCCCATTAAGATTATTCAGTGTACAGCCCCAGAAGACGTTTTGCGCGATCGCATCTCATCCCGTACCGGTGATGTTTCCGATGCCACGGTTGAGCTTGTAACTCAGCAACTCGCGGCGGCTGAACCCTTCACAGAAGCGGAACAATCCCTCGTCACCCCGATAGATACTACTCAAGATTGGGCATCACAGCTTCAAGAAATTCTAGGTTGAATGTCACTGAAATAACGAGCCGATCCGCCTCCCAACCCCCAATTCTGGGGGAGCCAGAGTTCAAAGTCCCCCAAAATTGGGGGATTTAGGGGGCAAATTCCGCAGGAGATCGCTTAAGTCAGTGCCATTCATTCTAAGCTAGGTTTTGAGTTCAGGGTGAAAATAGCCACGCCTATTGCACCACAAAATTTTTGTAGGGGCGCAAGCCTTGCGCCCTGTTAGGTTGTGGTTTTTACGGACTTGAGGGGCTTATGCCATACGCCCCTACATCAATATGATTCTGCGATGCCTACGGCGGTTCACGCAGCGACCATCGCGTAACACCAAAAATCTTCCCATGAGCTGCATAAGCTGGGCTCTTAGAGAGATAGAAAAACTGGGTGAGAGAGTGAGGCATCGCAATGATGAAGGGAAAAGCACGAGTCAGGAAAGCTCTACCGTGGGCGGTTACACTCTTCGGAGTCATGGCATTACTAGCTGGAGTACCCGCACCAGTGGTAGGACAAACTAATCCTCCCCAGTCAGCCCAACAGTCAGCCCAACTGGAGGAAGCTAAGCGACTACATCAACAGGTGAAGCAGCTTTACAATCAAAGACAGTACGCTGCTGCCATTCCCCTAGCAGAACGCGCCTTGGCAATCCGCGAGAAAGTGCTGGGCAAAGAGCATCCCAATGTTGCCAGCAGTCTCCACAATCTGGCAGGGCTGTACAACGCACAGGGGAAGTACAGCCAAGCCGAACCTCTCTACCAACGCGCCTTGGCAATCCGCGAGAAAGTGCTGGGCAAAGAGCATCCCGATGTTACCACCAGTCTCAACAATCTGGCAGGACTATACTATTCACAGGGGAAGTACAGCCAAGCCGAACCTCTCTATCAACGTTCCTTGGCAATCTTCGAGAAACTGCTGGGCAAAGAGCATCCCCTTGTTGCCAGCAGTCTCCACAATCTAGCACAGCTGTACCAGACACAGGGAAAATACAGCCAAGCCGAACCTCTTTATCAACGCTCCTTGTCAATTTTCGAGAAAGTACTGGGCAAAGAGCATCCCGATGTTGCACAAAGTCTCAACAATCTGGCAAATCTGTACCAAGCACAGGGAAACTACAGCCAAGCCGAACCTCTCTATCAACGCTCCTTGGCAATAGTGGAGAAAGTGCTGGGCAAAGAGCATCCCCATGTTGCCAGCAGTCTCAACAATCTGGCAAATCTGTACCAGGCACAGGGGAACTACAGCCAAGCCGAACCTCTCTATCAACGCTCCTTAGCAATCTTGGAGATAGTGCTGGGCAAAAAGCATCCCAATGTTGCCCTTAGTCTCAACAACTTGGCAGGGCTATACCGGGATATGGGCAACTACAGCCAAGCCGAACC